>JAISSD010000032.1 GCA_031273295.1 Prevotella sp. | reverse complement strand
TAAAAGCAGGCTTCCAGCTTGCACTTATACTATGTTGCGAAGCGGGAGCTTCGCTTTTAGCTGCGGCGTAGCGAGACGCTACGCCGAACGGGGACTTGATGGCAAGCCCGCAGGGACGACACATTATTAACCGTAGGTGGAGCGAAGTGCAACCTGCGGACAAGTGTACGTACTCCCCGTTCGGCGTAGCGTCCCGTTACGCCGGAGTTAAAAGCAGGCTTCCAGCTTGCACTTATACTATGTTGCGAAGCGGGAGCTTCGCTTTTAGCTGCGGCGTAGCGAGACGCTACGCCGAACGGGGACTGGATGGCAAGTCCCGCAGGGACGACACTTTATTAACCGTAGGTGGAGCGTAGCGCAACCTACGGACAAGTGTACGTACTCTCTACGGCAAGTCCCTCGTTCGGCGTAGCGTCCCGCTACGCCGAACGAGGACATGATGGCAAGTCCCGCAGGGACGACACATTATTAACCGTAGGTGGAGCGAAGCGCAACCTACGGAACGGAGGAGTACCTCTTCCCCGTTCGGCGTAGCGAGACGCTACGCCGAACGATGGACCGGAAACAAGTCCATACCAAGTCCGTACCAAGTCCGTACCAAGTCCATACCAAGTCCATACCAAGTCCATACCCCCCCGTTCGGCGTAGCGTCCCCCCGTTCGGCGTAGCGGGACGCTACGCCGAACGAGGGAGGCAGAATAATACAACCAAGGGCAATGACCGGACAATCAACGAAAACCTTATTTCTACCTTATTTAACAACAGAACTACCTCAGTAACAAAGATACTCCAGTCCCAACTAACCGTATTACATTATTTTATTCCACAATCCCGATCAGACGACATTAAAATAAAGGGTACCTCTAAAAACTTGATTTTTCAAGGCAGACAAGATTTTTAAACCGAAGTTTATTCATGGTCAATGAGGATTAAAAATTAATAAAATTGACATTGAACGCCGAAAAAGCAGTTTTTAGAAGTACCCCACTGTAATCTTGGTGCCGTTGCCCTCAAAAAAAATCAACGAAAGTTTACAAAAAAATAAAAGATTTATAGAAGATAAATTTGTTATTCACAATTTTTGTATAATTTTGCCGCTTCAAAACAGGCAGGATAAATGCATTATTGTTGATGTCTTATAAAAAAACGATTTAATAAATAGACTTAAAAAGTAAAATAAATTTAAAACTATTAAAATAATAATTAATAATACAATGGAACACGAAAAACATTTTACAGGTCTTTCCGATGCACAAGTCATCGAAAGCCGGAAACAGTATGGAATTAACGTACTTACCCCTCCCGCAAAGGAACCGCTATGGAAACTTTTCCTCGAAAAATTTGAAGACCCTATTATCAGGATTTTACTTATAGCCGCTTTCTTGTCGCTGGGAATTGCAATCATCAATCATATTACCGAAGGCGCCGCCGAATATGCCGAAACAATAGGGATATTTTGCGCCATTTTTCTGGCAACAGGCGTGGCTTTCTGGTTCGAGATGGACGCCAATAAAAAGTTTGATATCCTGAATCTTGTGAACGATGACGCTTTGGTGAAAGTGATTCGCAACGGAAATGTTTGCGAAGTGCCGAAACGGGACATCGTGGTTGGAGATATAGCGCTGCTGGAAGCAGGCGAGGAGATTCCCGCCGACGGAGAACTGCTGGTGGCTGTTTCGCTGCAAATCGACGAATCCTGCCTGACAGGAGAATTAATCATCAGCAAGACAACACGCTCGGAAGACTTTAACAAAGATGCAACCTATCCGTCGAACTGGGCAATGAGAGGCACAAAAGTAATGGATGGTCACGGGATAATGGAAGTCAAAAATGTGGGCGATGCAACCGAATACGGTCAAGTTGCCGAAAAATCGACGGAAATGACCGGAGAAGAAACCCCATTAAATAAACAGTTGGACAAACTCGCCAAATTTATCGGAGTTATCGGTCTTCTCCTTGCAGTTTTAACATTTGGAGTGCTGTTTATAAAAGACATATTTTTAGGAGAAATTCACTATTCGCTGGGGCAGCTGGGCTTACTTGGCGCAGTGATGATTGGAGCCGTAGTTGCATTGTCGAAAGTTTGGGTGCCAATCTTATACGATGCTTTTGAACTGTGCGGAAAAGAAAAAGAATTACCGAAATCAATCGAAGAAGGAAGCTGGCTGCGCTGGATATTGCTCGGATTGTTGAGTTTTACGCTACTTGCCGCCCTGGGGTTAATCTTTGGAGTAAAAGGCTGGGAAGCAGAATCGTGGATAACGATGAAAACAGCAGCGGCAGTGCTGCAATATTTCATGGTGGCGGTAACTTTGGTCGTTGTGGCAGTACCCGAAGGTTTGCCGATGAGCGTAACGCTCAGTCTGGCGTTAAGTATGCGCCGAATGTTGCAGACCAACAACCTCGTGCGCAAAATGCACGCTTGCGAAACGATGGGAGCAACTACGGTTATTTGTACCGATAAAACCGGAACTTTGACCCAAAATCAGATGCGGGTATATGAAACCCGATTTTATGCCTTGCAGGATCAGGCATTAACCGACAATGAAGTAAGTAATCTCATCAAAGAAAATATTTCTGCAAATTCTACCGCATTTTTAGACTGTTCCGACCCTCAAAAGGTGAAAGCTCTGGGTAATCCTACCGAAGCAGCCCTGTTGCTCTGGCTACATTCGCATCAAATCAACTATTTAGATATAAGAGAACATGCTACCATTGTTGAACAGCTCACTTTTTCGACCGAAAGAAAATATATGGCGACTTTGGTCGATTCCCCTTTGCTCGGACGGCGAGTGCTTTACGTGAAAGGCGCTCCTGAAATTATTCTTTCAAAAAGTAAAGATATTCTTAATACTTCGGGCAGGACGCCTGTGGCGACATATCAAAAAACAGTTGAAGAACAACTGTTACAATATCAAAATCAGGCAATGAGAACTTTGGGATTTGCTTATAAATTTGTTGATAAAAACGATACCTCTGCAATTGCCGATTTGATGACTACAGGATTGATATTCCTGGGCATAACAGCCATCTCCGACCCTGTGAGAGAAGAAGTTCCCGCCGCTGTTGCCACCTGTCTGAATGCTGGAATTAATGTTAAAATAGTTACCGGCGACACCCCCGGAACAGCAAAAGAAGTTGCCCGTCAGATTGGTATATGGAACGAAAACGATAAGGCGGAGAATATCATCACAGGAACGGATTTCGCCGCAATGACAGACGAACAAGCCATTGAACGGGTACAGGGTCTGAAAATCATGTGCCGCGCCCGACCAACCGACAAGCAGCGACTTGTTCAACTGTTGCAACAAAAGGGCGAAATTGTGGCTGTTACAGGCGACGGAACAAATGACGCTCCGGCATTAAACTACGCGCAAGTGGGACTTTCGATGGGTTCCGGCACCTCGGTTGCCAAAGAAGCCAGCGATATAACTCTGCTCGACGATTCGTTCAACAGCATAAGCACCGCCGTGATGTGGGGAC
Source organism: Prevotella sp. (assembly GCA_031273295.1). Lineage (GTDB taxonomy): Bacteria > Bacteroidota > Bacteroidia > Bacteroidales > Dysgonomonadaceae > Dysgonomonas. The sequence goes on along the minus strand of JAISSD010000032.1, from coordinate 2,856 downwards.
GGTCGGTGTATCAGAATATCCAAAGATTCATACTCTTCCAGCTAACCATCAACGTTGCCGCCTTGATTATAGTGTTTTTAGGTTCTGTTTTCGGATACGAACTGCCGTTAACCGTTACGCAAATGCTCTGGGTGAACCTGATAATGGACACTTTTGCGGCAGGCGCGCTGGCTTCACTGCCCCCCGACCGTAATGTGATGAATAAAAAACCCCGCAAAAACAACGATTTCATTATCACGCCTTCAATGAGGTTCAATATCTTGTTTGTAGGATTTTCGTTTGTTGTGTTGTTGATGTCGATGCTGTTCCTTTTTATGAACGAAAAGTTCTTAGCCGGATTTTTCTCATATATACCTGCGGATGAAAGGGTACAATATTCTCTATCTTACTTTTTCACAGCCTTTGTGATGTTGCAGTTCTGGAATATGTTCAATGCAAAAGCCTTTTTAACAGGTAAATCGGCATTTGTTAATTTAAACAAAAGTTTCGGTTTCATACTTGTAGCCTTAGTGATTCTGGTGGGGCAATTCCTTATTGTTGAATTTGGCGGCGACGCTTTCCGAACCGTTCCTCTTGCCGCAAAAGACTGGTTGACAATTATCGGCGCCTCGTCACTTGTTTTATGGATCGGCGAACTGTTCCGCTTGGCGAAAAAATGAATAATTAATAACTAAAGGGAACTTCTAAAAACTTGATTTTTCGAAGCAGATAAGATTTTTAAACCGGAGTTTATCCATAAGTGAGGATTTAAAAATTGACATTGAACGCAGAAAAAGCAGTTTTTAGAGGTTCCCATTCCTAAACCAAATATAAAATGAATATTAAATTAATTTTGAGTATCACACTGTTTTTCAGCAATTCAGAAAGAATGCATCATAGATTTTCCGACAACAAAGGGTTTGAAAATACGACAAAGCGGTAGCTATACGATACATGTCGTAGGCAATCATTTATCCACGAAAAACATTATTTTATATATTCAACCTCCTTTTTTTATTACAACAGTTATCCACGAATGTATGAGCGTGTTTCCTCCAGCCATAACAGGCGCAGTGCAGTAATCAATATCTTAATTGACAATTAGTTTTAAGTATATTTTCAAAGAAGTGGCAATCAAAAGAATCGAACATTAAAGCAGAAATCATCCATGACCAGACAGTATCAAGAGAATCCTTTTGATGAAGTTTATTCTGGAAAGAGCGTTCGAGTTCGGATAACTGATTGATCATGTGAGCTATTTGCAAACATTGATAATAATTCTGCATAGCCATAAAATTTGTTCTTGAGAACTTATGTTCAAGATTATAGCCATGATTTTTTTGATTATTGAAACCTTCATTTTCTATTTTCCATCTCATACGTGCATGACGACTGATGTGCACAGCATTATTCTCATCAACAGCAACAGATGACAGATGAACAAATCGAGTTTTTTTAGTATTACCTTCTTTTGTTTCAATCTCCATACACTCGATCCAGTTCAACAGAAATGATTTGTATTTTAGAGCATTGACCCACTGTATTTGCTGTTTACGCACATGTTCCGGTTTTCTGAACAGGAAATGAATTTTCTCATTCTTTTTCTCATTCAGGAGTTCATTTTCAACCTGTTTCCAGACACTTTTGAGATTCCCGTCTTTGAAAGTAAACAAGTATTGCCAATTGTTGTTTTGGCATATCTCAAATGCTTTTTCGTATGGATAGAGACCGTCTGCAAGAATCATTATCGGCAGTCGTGGAAAATCTTTTTTCAGACGTTCACTCAGTCGAATAAATGCTTTGCGTTCACAATCCTGTTTATCCATATTACCTGTATTTTTTATCCATTCTGTTCCCATGGAAATTGAGAATCCATTGGAACACACTAATTTTGCTTCCAGTAGATTTACTAACCATGTTTTCTTTCCGTTCTTACTTTCGCGGCAGGGACAGTCTGTCCACGGTTCATAATCGTAGCTGTGAATGCCTGTTCCGTCTATGGCTACCTTAAAATATCCCTGATACCTGAACTTGTGCATCACTTTATGATTCAAAAGACACTGTACCATCCTGCGCTTTACTTCTTCTATTGCCTCGGAAGGACACTGTCGGAAAAACAGATTGACTGTGTCCATGTGAGGAAGTTCTACTCCAAACAGTCGGTGATAATTAGTACAAAAATCTCCCTGTGCAGATGTGTTGTTAAATGAATTCCGGCTCTTCTGTTTGAATAAAAACATACAGATGCACGCCATATATATCTCTTCTACCGGATATTGACACCTTTCGCGTGGATCATTGATTCCCCGTAATTCTTCCATCAAATTGGAAAAATGACGCCGAATGACTGTCATTATCTGACGTAATGCCATTTTCCCCTTATTCGCTTCTGTTTTACTGTTATCAAAGCGTTTACCTCGTTTTCTTCTCTGCGAACTGCTGCGCTTCCGTCTAATTTTTTTATTCCTTCTTTTGCTTGAAAAAAATTTGACATTTTTTTCAAAAATATTTTTTCAATTCGCTAAAAATTAGTACCTTTGCGCGTTCTTAACAGGGAAAAAGGGCGACTGTTTTGAACTTTAAAACATACGCCCTTAATAATTAAAAAATTGTAAATGAGCAATTTAAGACCGACAGAAGCCCGTCAGGGCTTCTATATATGCTGTTTACACCACAAATATAATAAAAAATTATCCCGAAGAATATTTTTCATGTCATGGCTTAATGCTCTGGCTTTCAATATTTATTGGAAAACGCTTTTCTTTTCTGAATTGCTGTTAATTATGTATTTTTTTGGAAAACGGATAAAGCAAATTTGTCAACAGGGTGTTTTAGCCAGTGGCAGGAATCAAATTTTTCAGTCGATGGATATAATTA
>JAISSD010000028.1 GCA_031273295.1 Prevotella sp. | reverse complement strand
TTTAAAGTTTGACCGTTATATTCTTTATCGCCGGTAAAGGCTACTATTGCCTTGTAGGGGCTTTTACGCTTTTTAAGATATTCGGTGATGGCATAATAATAGTTGATCGCCTGCTCTATGCCGTTTGTTACCACCATTGCCCGGGCGGTATTGTTAATCCGATAATGTACTTTGTCGTGAAAATGGTTCACCATGATTTTTGCTTTGTACTCTATGGTGTCAGGATGGGATTCAACATAGCGGCGGAGTTTTTTCCAAGCCTTTTTCCTGTCAAACAAGGGATCGTTTGACGTTGTTGATTTAAGACGGTAAAAACTTTTTATGGGCGTGTAATTCTGCAATACATCAAGGATAAAACCTTCTTCAATTGCCTGTCTCATTGAATAATAATCAAAGGGCCGGTGTTTTGTTTTTCCGTCCTCCTGATACGGGACGCCAAATAGTTCAAGAGTTTTGTTTTTGGGAGTTGCGGTAAATGCGAAATAACTGGCATTGGGGAGCAGTTTACGATTTTCTACGATATGATTGATAATATCCTCATAGGGAATGTCATCGTCCTTATCAATTTGATTGCCCGAAAGAACCAGCGTCATTCCGGCGGCCATATTTCCGCTCTGGCTGGAATGGGCCTCATCAATAATTATCGCAAAAGATCTGTCTTTGTGGGTGCCGCCGATGGTATCAAGGATAAATGGAAATTTCTGAATAGTAGTGATAATTATTTTTTTACCGTTCTCTATAGCTTCCCGCAGATCGTTTGAATGTTCGGCCCACGCAACGGTGTTTCCAAGCTGCATAAACTGTTGAATGGTATTGCGTATTTGTTTGTCGAGAATACGGCGGTCGGTTACTACAAGAATTGAATCCACGATTGTTTTGCCGCTTTTTTCCAGACCCACGAGTTGATGGGCAAGCCAGGCTATGGAATTAGACTTGCCGCTTCCGGCGCTATGCTGAATAAGATAGCGGCCCCCTACGCCATTTTTATAGATATCCGCAAGAAGTTTTTTTACCACCTGCAATTGATGATAGCGGGGGAAAACCTGTTTTGGTTTTTTCTTACCCGTGATCTGGTTTTGCTCATCCACAACCTGCGCATAGTTCTCTATGATATTGGCAAGTTCCGGCTTTGAAAATGTTTCTTCCCACAGATAGGCCGTCGCAAGCCCTTTGAGGTTCGGCGGGTTTCCCGCGCCGTCTTTATAGCCTTTGTTGAACGGCAGGAACCATGAGTCTTTACCTTCCAGCCTGGTACAAAAACGGACTTCCGCATCGTCAACGGCAAAATGCGCCATACAGCGTTTGAATTGAAAAATCAATTCCCTGGGGTCCCGGTCGGTCTTATACTGGTTTATAGCATCTTCTACAGTTTGTTTGGTCCACTGGTTCTTTAATTCTACCGTGATAAGCGGCAAGCCGTTTATAAAAATGACAAAATCAAGAAAACGCCGTGTCTGGTCATTTGAATAGCGGAGCTGCCGAGTTACGCTGAAAATGTTCTGGTCAAACAGGGTTTTGGCTTTTATATTGCGTTCCGAGGGGACGGAGTAAAACAGCGTTACATTCGCCGGATAAAAACGTATGCCGTTTCGTAAAATATCAATAATGCCTTTTTTGCTTATTTCTCCCTGAAGGTAATCCAGAAATTTTATGCGTTTTTTCTTTATATCAAGATCAATTTTTTTATATTCTTCCGGTTGAGTGGTTTTCAAAAAATGAAAAAGACGAATTTCGTCTATAGCGTATTCACGATTGTAGTCTTCATTTTCTCCCTGCTCATAGCCGTTTTCGGTAACAAGGTAATTAACGATAAGGTCTTCAAGGCCGGATTCTTTGGTATTGACGGGCATCAGGAAACCTCCCCTTCCAGAGCTTCTTTCATCTGCTGGTCAATAAACTTTTGCATATCTTTTTTGGAAGGCAATTCCAGCATATACTTTGAGACAAAAAGACTGTTGTCCATGCCGGCAAGGGCGTATTCCACCAGACTGTGATTCTTCCTGGTACAAAGCAGTATGCCGATTGGTGGATTGTCCCCGGAGTCCATCATATTTTGTTTGTACCAGCTTACATAAGTATTAAGCTGGCCTATATTTTCGTGGGTAAACTCCTGTAATTTTAATTCAATCAGGACATGGCACTTGAGAATTCTATGATAAAAAACCAGATCGATGAAATACTGCTCATCTCCAATGGTAATACGTTTTTGGCGGGCTTCAAAACAAAAACCGTTTCCCATTTCCAATAAAAACTTTTGAATATTCTTTAATAATAGTCCTTCAAGGCGTGATTCGCTCATTATTTCAGACGAGTCAATCCCAAACCATTCAAAAACGTATGGATCACGAATGATAAGATTCGGTTCCTGCAATTCTGCTTTTAAATTGGCAAGCTCTGACAGTTTCTTTTTATTTTTCGACAGGCCGGAACGTTCATAATACAGGCTGGTGATTTGCCGTTTAAGTTCTCGGACTGACCAGTTACCTTTCATACATTCGACCTCGTAAAAAAGGCGTTTAAAGCTGTCATCGATTGCTATAAGTTCTCTGAAATGAGTGAATGATAATTTTGAAACAAGCAAGCTGCCGTTGTTCTGGATTCGGGACTCAGTGGGTCCCGAATTGGTATCGGGTAAGGAAGAAAGTTGATGTCCCGCCCCCGCCTTTTGAACAATGAGCTCCGCAGACAATAATTTAAATTCGGGACTCACCGCATCCCGAATTTGAGGATAGACCAGATAAAATTGCCGGTAGCGGCGCAATTCCCGTTCTTCTGTGCGGGGAATATTGAATTTTCTAAGTAAATTTGATAATTGTTCCAGCAGATGCTCTCCGTATTCCGCCCTGTCCATGCCATTTTGTTCATATTCGCAGATATACATTCCAAAAAGCCAGTTGCGCAGCGTAAGCCCTATATTAATTGCCTGAGAAGTTCCGGCAAGGATTTTTTCGTTTATTGTTCTGATTGACGTGAGCAATTTTCTGTAATTCATTGGTGATTTTTTAGGCATCGATTTTTTCTCCGCAAATAAACACCTTGGGTATGCTAACAGAACTCATTTATGCACTTCCCTTTGGTTTTACAATAAACATTGATGCGGGATCAATGTTTTCTTTTAAGTACAATTGCGGCGTGTCCTTTTCTGTTGGGCTTTCAAGCATCAAAACGCCTTTGGCTTGCTCAAATGCTTTTTCCAATGAATGCCCAAATCCTAATGATGAATAGAATTGGGCTGCAAAAGCACAAGCACCTTTATCGCTGATTGATGCTGCCATACCAATTGCGGCGTCTACATACTCTGTAACCAATTCTGCCTGCTCATATGAGAAACAAGTATTAAAAAGAATCAAATGTATTTTATCAGACGACATCATAATTGCCTGCGTTATTGCCTCTTTTGTAACAAGTTTTGCAGTACCATCAGTGTTTTCAAGAACTAACTCACTGGTATCGGCCCCATGCCCGCTGAAATGGATGACATCAGGATTTAACTCATTGATGGCTTGCAGTATATCTAAAGGTCGAACTGCCCAACGGCTTTCAAAAGAAATTGAATCGCGGTGTTCGGATTTCCTTATCATCTCTTGTATTGTCCTTGCCTCTTCATCTAAACGAAGTCTATCTGTATCAATTGGGTTTGTTGCGAAAAATAAAA
>JAISSD010000021.1 GCA_031273295.1 Prevotella sp. | reverse complement strand
GCATTCTGCCTGTTTGTTCCACTTGTGCCTTTATTGGCATTGGATTGATTGGACTGATTTTGCTGCGGAGTAATTTTATTTGCCATATTTTTAAAATTTAATTGGTTATTATAAATTCTTTACATATTGATTATTTGGATAAAGTTCTTTCAATTTGCTCAAGACAGATTCATGTAATGTTGATTGGTTTTCATTTTCTATATTTTTACTTCCCTCCGAGCTAATCGCTGTTTTATAAAAAGGAAAATCATCAGCTTTACTTCTATTATTCATCCAATGCATTGCATGCAGGTTTTCTGTATGATCAGTACCTCCTTTTACTTCGGGAAGTGCATGATCTATTTCCCATCCATAATCATCCTGTTTGCCATAGTGTTTAAAATTAATCCACGCGCCACAAGGGTCTTTTCGCCATTCTTTACCATTATCTTTATCTTCCGAAACGATGGCTGCTTTGTTCCAAATTGCTAAAACCTTGTCATCTGAAAAATTTGCCATAATAACATTACTTTAATATAACAATTCACATTAAAATTCCGGTTGGACACATAAATTGCATCCAACCGGACATCCTGTTTTACTTCACTTCCTCAAAATCCACGTCAGTCACATCATTATCAGCGCTTTTCGGCTGCTCTCCTGCATTACTGCCGGATTGCTGTCCCGGATTGGCTCCGGCCTGATTGTACATTTCCTGACTCAGATTTTGAAACAAGGCATTTAACTCGTTCATTGCCGTGTCTATACTTACCAGATCCTGAGCTTTATGCGCGTCTCTCAACTTGTTTAACGCAGTTTCGATAGGCGCTTTCTTGTCCGCGGGAACTTTGTCTCCAAGCTCGTTCAATTGCTTTTCTGTTTGGAAGATCATCGAGTCCGCCTGATTAAGCTTGTCAATCCTGTCCTTTTCTTTCTTATCCGATTCAGCGTTAGCGGCGGCTTCATCTTTCATCCGTTGGATTTCGGCGTCGCTAAGTCCCGAAGACGCTTCGATACGGATCGATTGTTCCTTTCCGGTAGCTTTATCTTTAGCCGATACGCTAAGGATACCGTTGGCGTCAATGTCGAATGTCACTTCTATCTGAGGTACTCCGCGTGGAGCCGGCATAATACCGTCCAGATTAAATACGCCGATTTGCTTGTTATCCTTTGCCAGTGGACGTTCGCCCTGCAATACGTTTATCTGTACCGATGGCTGGTTGTCAGCCGCAGTAGAGAATGTCTCGCTTTTTTTGGTCGGTATGGTTGTGTTGGCCTCTATCAACTTTGTCATTACGCTGCCCATGGTTTCTATACCAAGTGAAAGCGGCGTAACGTCCAACAACAACACATCTTTCACCTCGCCAGTCAATACCCCGCCTTGTATAGCGGCGCCCACGGCAACTACCTCGTCAGGATTTACACCTTTGGACGGAACCTTACCGAAGAATTTCTCCACTTCTGCCTGCACAGCCGGAATACGTGTGGAACCTCCCACAAGTATAACTTCGTCCACGTCAGATGCAGAATACCCCGCGTCGCTCAATGCCTGACGGCAAGGTTCGATGCATTTGCGTATCAGGGAATCGGCCAGCTGTTCAAATTTAGCGCGGGTCAATGTTTTTACCAAGTGTTTTGGAATCCCGTTTACCGGCATGATATATGGCAAGTTGATTTCGATGGATGTAGCGCTCGAAAGCTCTATTTTTGCTTTTTCGGCAGCCTCTTTCAAGCGTTGGAGAGCCATCGGATCTTTACGCAGGTCAAGGCCTTCGTCTTTTATAAATTCATCTGCCAGCCAGTTGATGATTATCTGGTCGAAATCGTCGCCGCCGAGGTGCGTATCTCCATTGGTCGATTTCACTTCGAATACACCGTCTCCCAACTCAAGGATAGATATGTCGAATGTGCCGCCACCCAAGTCGAATACGGCAATCTTCATGTCTTTGTGAGTTTTGTCCAGTCCATAAGCGAGAGCCGCGGCAGTAGGCTCGTTAACGATACGCTGCACTTTAAGCCCGGCTATTTCTCCGGCTTCTTTAGTTGCCTGGCGTTGTGAATCGCTAAAGTAAGCCGGTACGGTAATCACGGCGTCCGTTACTTCCTGTCCAAGATAATCTTCGGCGGTTTTCTTCATTTTTTGAAGAATCATGGCCGATATTTCCTGCGGGGTATACAAGCGTCCGTCAATGTCTACACGCGGAGTATTGTTGTCTCCTTTTACTACTTTGTAAGGCACGCGCGTAACTTCTGTTTGAACCTGATTCCAGGTTTCTCCCATAAATCTCTTTATGGAATAAATGGTTTTTTCAGGATTCGTAATAGCCTGACGTTTGGCAGGATCCCCCACTTTACGTTCATTTCCTTCAATAAATGCCACAACAGAAGGTGTTGTTCTTTTGCCTTCGTTATTTGCGATAACGATAGGTTCGTTACCTTCCAACACGGCAACACAAGAGTTTGTGGTACCCAAATCTATTCCAATTATTTTTCCCATTTCAGTTTATTATATTTGTTTATTTTTTCAGACCGATTATGTTTTCCGTTTTTGTTTGCGGAGACATTATCTGTTATTCAAATGCTGTGCCAAAGTGATAAAATTTCGGGGAGAGTATGGAATATGACGATTTGTCAGAAGTTTTTTATTTTAGTCACAAGTTTTGGATCCCGGGATTCCACCGGCTTTGCCATGACGTTTAAAACAGGAAACTATTAAAATGCTTGAAAATACGCGCATATAGTCCCAAAATGTCCATTAAAATATATAACCGGCGAATAACAGTCTTTGTACATTTTTTTTTGATTTCTAATGAACGCCATTGGAATAATATAAATGTAATACGTTGACAATAACCGTATTGTGGCGCATTAACTCGTGTAAAACAGGCGTTTTCCCGATGCGTTAATGCTGAAACGGACATTTTGGGATGATCCTGTTCAATATAAATTCCGGCAGTCGTATGTTTAAATCATGGAGAAATCGTTCTTCTATTTCGGACTGATAGAAACTTTTTGTAAATTTGAATTACAATAAATTCAATAAACACATGAGCCGGCCATTAGCAGAACGTTTGCGTCCGCGTACACTGGACGAATATATAGGACAGAAACACCTTGTGGGTGAAGGCGCGATCCTGCGCAAGACGATAGAATCGGGGCGCATACCGTCATTTCTTCTCTGGGGCCCTCCAGGAGTGGGAAAGACTACATTGGCGCAGATCATAGCCAACACGCTGGATACGCCTTTTTATACGCTGAGTGCGATAAATTCGGGAGTGAAAGACGTGCGGGAGGTAATAGAGCAGGCCGGAAAGAGCCGGTTTTTCGATACCAAAAGCCCGATACTGTTTATTGACGAGATCCACCGCTTTTCCAAATCGCAACAGGATTCGTTGCTCGGCGCTGTGGAGACGGGTGTGATTACACTGATAGGCGCGACAACCGAAAATCCTTCGTTTGAAGTTATACGACCGTTATTGTCACGTTGTCAGGTGTATGTCTTGCAGTCCCTGGACAAAGACGACCTGATAGAGTTGGCGCACCGCGCCGTAACGCAGGATGTTATTCTTAAAGAGCGGAATGTGGAATTACAGGAAACGAATGCTTTGCTCCGGTTTTCGGGAGGCGACGCCCGTAAACTGTTAAATATTCTCGACCTGGTAACCGGAGCGGATGCAAGTGACAAAGTTGTCATAACGGACAAGGTTGTGACAGAGCGTTTGCAGGAAAATCCGGCGGCATACGATAAAGGAGGAGAGATGCACTATGACATTATTTCAGCCTTTATCAAGTCTATCCGGGGCAGCGACCCCGATGCGGCCATTTACTGGCTGGCGCGGATGGTGGCAGGAGGTGAAGACCCTAAATTTATTGCTCGCCGACTGGTGATATCCGCGGCCGAAGACATTGGCCTGGCAAATCCGAACGCTCTCTTGCTGGCTAACGCATGTTTCGATACTTTGCACAAGATTGGCTGGCCCGAGGGACGGATTGTACTGGCCGAAGCAACCGTCTATCTAGCAACCTCGCCGAAGAGCAACTCTGCCTACATGGCTATAGATGAAGCAATAGTTCTGGTGAACGAGACCGGAAATTTGCCTGTTCCCTTGCATCTGCGTAATGCGCCTACCAGATTGATGAAAGAACTTGATTACGGTAAAAACTATAAATATGCTCACAGTTTCGAAAACAATTTTGTGCAGCAGGACTATGTGCCCAAAGAAATAAAGGGCCGGCAATTCTGGAAACCACAGCAAAATGCTTCGGAGAGCAAGATTGTGGAATGGTTAAAGAAGTTGTGGAAAGACCGGTATTAACCTTTTTAATCATCCTTGCAGCAATCGCACCCCTCATGTTTATTCAATACACGATGAGGAAAATCGCCGTGGCCGATAATTTCGATGGGACAGGAGGAATAAGACTCTTCGAGCCATTGGGTAGTGATATTGGTTCCCGAATGGTAATGAAGGCCTTCGTTTACGCAAGCTATGTTTTTAACCAGTGATATTATTGTGCCTACATCATGCGAAACAAAGATAATGGCAGTATCCCTGTTTATATCTTCCAGTATTTTGTAGAAATCCGTTTCGAAACGTTTGTCCACATACGAATTAGGTTCGTCGAGTACCAGCAAATCGGGTTCATCGATAATGGCGCGCCCCAATAAAGCGCGTTGAAGCTGGCCGCCCGACAGCGCACCGATAGGCCTGTTCGTCAATTTATCCAGCCCCATTTGCCGGGCTATTGTACTTGCCTTTTCCTTTTGTTCTTTAGTGTAAGGTGACAATATGCGGCGTCTGGCTGTCAATCCCGACAGGATCACATCATGAACGGATATTGGAAACTTCTTGTCTATCCGGTTTATCTGAGGCAGATAGCCTGTATTTATTTTATCCGTCTTCACATTGTTCCTGAAAAAAGAAACGCTTCCGCCTGCGGGTTTTACCAGTCCGAGAATCGTTTTCAGTAAAGTGGTTTTTCCGCCGCCGTTTGGCCCGATAATACCCAGAAAGTCATTCTGAAAAACATCAAGATCCACGTCCTTCAACACACAAGGATTATCATCGTATCCTGCCGACAGGCCTCTTATCTCAAGTATCCTGTTCATTGGTTTTCCAGAGCCAGCGCTTTGGCTATTTTAATCATTTCCCTGTCCCAGTTGTAAGATAGCAGATTTATCGAAACAGTTTGGCCTCCTATTGCTTCGGCTATAGTTTCCGCGTTCCTGGTATCGAATTCCTGTTGAATGAAAACAATTTTTATGCCTTCCGCTTTTGCTCTATCTATAAGTTCCCTTAATTGGGACGGTGAAGGATTTTTTCCTTCATACTCGATTGAATATTGCGTTAATCCATATTCATCCGCAAAATAGCCAAGCGCGGGATGATAAATGATAAATGACTTGCAGGGCGCCTTGTCCAGATATGACTTTATAATACTGTCAACACCGTTTATACTGCAAATCAACCTGTTATAATTGGCCGTATAATCGGCTTCATTCTTCATGTCCAGTTCCAGTAACGCATTGTACATGTTTTCAACTATAATTCTGGCCGATTTCACCGAACTCCATGTATGGGGATCTCCTCCGGCATGGACGTATGTATGGGCGTAATGGCGATTATCACTGTCACAACATGCGTGAACATCCCCTGTCAATTTTATCCCCCGTGAACAATCCACTATTTTCAACGCAGGATTACTTTTCGCAACTTTGTCTATCAATGTATTTTCTATACCCAGATAACCGATTTTGAAATACGCTGCGCTCTTATCCAAAGCCATCATTTGAAACGGAGTAAAGTCAGCGTTCTCCGGATTGGATCCGGATGGCGCAATGCAATTTACTTCGTAGTGATTGCCTGCGATTGCACTCAAGAAATATTTTTGCGGCTCTATAGTTACCGATAGTATTTCAACTTTATCTGTTTTGGAATGCTTGCAGCTGTTAAACGATACTATAGCGGATAATATGATAACCGAAATTAATCTGTAATTCATTCTATCTGTCTTGTTTTGAATCCATAAGGAACGACGCATAACTCATTGTTGTTGTGATTCGCCAATCTGTTTCAATATATCAAGTACCTGCTCTATCAACGAACGCGTACCGTCATTAACAATTACAAAATCGGAAAGCCGGGCTTTCTCTTCATCCGGCATCTGGTTTTGTATGCGCTCCAATACTTTTTCGCGGGTAACGCCATCCCGTTTTATTGTCCGCTCAAGCCTCGTTTCAAGAGGGGCGTACACCATGATCATTTTATCCATCAATGTATCGAAACCCGATTCGAAAAGGATTGCCGCTTCATGCGCCACTACCGGATAATGTTTATGACTGACGGCCCATTCCCTGAAATCTTTTTCTACTTCGGGGTGAATGATGGCATTCACCTGTTCCAGCCTGTTCCTGTCATTGAAAATAAAGGAAGCCAGTAACGCCTTGTTTAAAACGCCGCCTTCAAATAGTTTTTCTCCATAGATCCGAATCAGCTTCTCGCGTATAACGGGCGACTCCGCGGTAAGCCTTTTACTTTCCGCATCGGCAATATAAACGGGAATACCGCAAAGGAAAAATATTTCCGAAACGGTAGATTTACCGCTTCCCATGCCTCCCGTTATACCCAGTTTGATCATAATTTATGAGAGAGATTGGCGCTATTTCTGTTCCAGCACGAATTCCACTTCCGGGGGCACAGGCCCTTTTGTCTGTATATAATCGGGACTCTCCATTATGCGTACAGGAATTGGGGCTTCTTTCAGATCTTTGAGGTCTTCATAGTCTACAATCACCTGAAAATCGCGGGATGAAATATCATTGTATCTTTTAATCCCGACAAAGAACGGGATCTTTACCGAAGACGGGAAAAATTTGATTGTCAGGTTTTCCGGCAGGTTGATACATTCAACGGGAACTTCCACTTCCTTTGTACTGAATTTGTCAACAGACACGTTCAATTCCACGGTATTAGGCACAAAACGGACGCCTTTGACCGGTTTCATCGCTACCTGCACTTTTTTGTCGTCCGTTACCTCCCGGAGCGTATCGTTAACTGTATGGGCGTAATGCAATGTGTCCAGCGCTTCCCGACTGCCATACACAAGTAGCGAATCGGGCCTGATTGTAAGCTCGCCGTCGATCAGATAGCCCGACGCCAGACGTATATAGCCGCCATAGATGACCGGCAGTTTTTTCTGGTGCAATACGGCGTACACATAGGATACACGGGTAGGAGAATAACTGATCAATTCCGACGACGCAAACAGTTTTCCCCGTACCAGTTGCTCAAAATTCCGTCCCTGAATCACTTTTTCCTGCGTTCCCTTGATTATATCCCTGACGTCTACTGCCAGAGAATCGCGCCTGTGAATGAAATAGTATTTGAGCATGGCAGATCCGTCGTCTTTAATGCGCACATATATCCTGGACGGCAGTTCGTTTTCGAAAACAATACTATCCGGCACATTCACGTATTTTACAGGTATGGTGAGAGTAGACTCGAATTTTTGGCGATATACCTGCATCATCCAGAAAACCGAGGAAAGCAATACGAAAAACAAAAAAGCCAGCATCTTTTTCCATGAAATTTTTTTGAAAAATGATCCGGCTTCCTGTATTATTATATTTTTAGTATCGCTCATATAGCTATACCCGGCTTGTGTTCCATCAAAAAAAACTATCTGTTATTAACCTGGGTATCCTGGGCGGAAACGTAAACAGACGATTTTTCAACTTTTATTTTTACGCCTTCCGCTATCTCCAAAATAAAATATGTGTCTTCCACATCCTTCACTTTGCCATGAATACCGCCGGCCGTAACTACTTTGTCTCCCGCTTTGATGGCGTTTCGGGCTTCCTGCAGCGCTTTTTGTTTCTTTTGTTGCGGGCGTATCATAAAAAAATACATGATCCCGAACAACAACACCATCATTATAATCATGCTACCGCTGCCACCCAGACCCAAAAAGCCTCCACCTTCAGCTTGTAATAGTACATTTAATAAAATCATAAATTCTTTGATATTTAATTTTTAATTTATATTATCCTTGATTTTTATCCTTTTTCTACAAAAATCCCTGCAAATATAAGCGATTATTTTGAATTAAAGCGAAAGGGAAAATATGATAAATATTATTATTCCTTAATTATCTTTTTTTCTTCTCTCAGTTCCTTTACAATCGCATCCAGAATACCATTGATAAACGACGCGCTTTTAGCGGTGCTGTATGATTTGGCTATGTCGATATATTCGTTCAGCGTCACGCTTACGGGTATGGACGGGAAACTCATTATTTCGGCTATGGCTATCTGCATTATTACCATATCCATCAGAGCAATACGTTCCGATTCCCAATTTTGCGTATACTTGTCTATCAGTTTGCGGTATGCCTTGCCGTTAAAGAGGGATTCCCTTAATAGCTTTACGGCAAATTCCCTGTCTGTCTCGTCCTTGAACATGGGCAATAGTTCCTGCGCCGTTCCTTTACTTTCTTCAAACCGTTTAATCGTTTTCAACACGAATGATTCTATGATTTCGATGTCATCATTCCAGTACAGGCTTTCATCTTCGAGCAATGTGTACAGGTTTTCGTCGGTGCAAATAACATGTTTGAAAATCTTCCGCCAAAACTCGCGGTCACAGTCATAGTTGTAAACATCACGCGCCGTATATTCTTTATAAATATCCGAGTCGAGGATGCTTTCAAGCATTTTACGAACAAAGGTATCATGCTCTTTCCATGAAAATGGCCTGCCTTTAAGGTAGTCTGTCAATTCAATATTTTCTCTCAGTTGAGCTATATACCTGTTATTTAAGAGTTTGACATTTGGCTTTATATCGTCTTCTGTGGGCAATAATTTCGACCTGCGCATATCGACTTTTTGTGCATAAGCGTCGGTGATCCCAACCAAAAGCGATAACAGATAGAAATATAAGTCGTATGATTTCTGAAGACTGAAGAGAAGCTCGTTTTCGGCTTTTCCAAAATCTGCAGTTTCATCCTGACTGCATGAAAAGAGTATCTGAACAACTCTGATACGGATAAGAACGCGGTTTATCATTTTTACATTGAAATATTTCAGGCTGTAAAAATAAATATTTTTTTCGAATAAAATAACTTTTTAGCGACAGACTTGAGCCCGGTCTGTTCAATATACTCTTGTAACTTTATCCGTTAACCCAAGCCCCCGGTATGGAGATCCGTAAAAAAGCATCCTGAAAACAGGGCGAAAATCAAATAATTCCACAAGCTTTATAACTTAAAATCAAATAGTTAACAGCAATATTACGGGATTTGGACTCGTCGAGTAGCGATGCCGGCCTTTTCTTCTCGAAGCTTTGTCCGACTGCGGTATGCACTGGTGTCCACTAAAAAAAATCAAGTTTTAGTTGTGTATCATTTTGATAGTTGGGTTCTTGATTAGTCATATCAAAGAGTTCACTCAACGCTCTTTTGTCAAGAAGTGATATACTCAAAATTCGTAACACATCACAGGTTGAGAGTTCAAGTTTCATATCATGCTCGACAATGGCAATAAGCTATGACGGCACAGTAGATTTGAGTAGATTTGGATTCTAACTGCATTTTCAGATGTTCCATAAAATTCCTTGATGCGCAAATGTTGTTTCATCCATTTAAAGAACAGTTCCACCCTCCATCTGAATTTATAAAGCAAGGCCGATGTATTTGTTTCCATCATACTTCTTGACATACCAGTCAAACCGGTTTTTGGGAAGAAACTCACAGAGTTGAGAAAAAATATACTGACCCTTGAACATATAGTGACATTTTGCTATGAACAGCAAAACCAAGCATTTCAAGAGTGCAGAGTGAACTTGTGACCTATAAATAACTGTTATGTAATTTGTTGTATGGAATGTTAACCGTTTTTAGTGGACACTATAATAAACGCATTAAAGATTTTCCATCAAAGAAATTAATGCAAGAGTAAAATACTGACAACCAGTGATAAAAAAAATATTATCCGCATATTTTTATTGCGTTCATTATAGTGAAGATTAAGCAAGGACGCCAATCCCTTTGACCCGGCTTGGGACGCTTCTTTTGAGAAAAGGCGCAGCAAGCGTCTAAAAGTTCAATGCGCAAAAGCGTAACTTTATCGGACAAAAGCTTGCAAAAGTCATTGAAGCGATTTAATTTCGTGAGAATTAAACTTGGTAATCGCTTGAGCCGTATGCGGTGAAAGTCGCATGTACGGTTTTTTAAAGGTGAAAGCGGCGGTAACGCCGCCGACCTGCCTAATTATTTGAGATGAATTGGAATAAAATACAAATACATACGGAAAGCGGGGAATTAGTGGAAGCGCAAGCTCCTGTCATAATCTCTGCCAGCAGAGCGACTGATATACCTGCCTTTTATTCTGATTGGTTTGTTCAGCGATTAAAGAACGGGTATGTTAAATGGAAGAATCCGTTTAATGGAGTTCCCTTGTACGTGTCGTTTCAAAAAACGAGGCTGATTGTCTTTTGGTCGAAAAATCCCAAACCTTTAATCAAGTATTTGGACTTTTTGAATGAACGAATCCCCAATTATTACATCCAATTCACTTTAAATGATTATGATGCAGAAAAATTAGAGCCAAATGTGCCAAATGTTCAATCAAGAATTGAAACTTTTACTCAATTGTCGGAACGCATAGGCAAAGAAAAAGTGATTTGGCGGTTTGACCCTTTGGTATTAACCAATAAAATAGGCGTAACCGAATTATTAAGAAAAGTAGAAAATATTGGAACCCAACTAAAGGAACACACAACAAAGATGGTTTTTAGTTTTGCCGATATTGAACTATACAAAAAAGTCCGGAACAACCTAAGAAAAAATGAAATTCATTACCAGGAATTTAATGAACGATTGATGAATGAATTTGCGTTAGAACTTCAAAAACTGAACAAAAACTGGAATTTTGAAATTGGCGCTTGTGCCGAACAAATTCCCCTCGAAAAATATGGAATAATTCACAATAAATGCATTGATGACGATTTAATGATAAAACTTTTTTCTCACGACAAGGTTTTGATGGACTTTCTGGGCGTTAAAGTTACTCCGCCTGATATGTTTAATCCTAATGGTAGCGTTGAAAAAAAACGTAGTAACAAAGACAGCGGGCAACGGCAATTTTGCGGTTGTATTGTCAGTAAAGATATTGGCGAATACAATACTTGTCCGCATTTGTGCGAATATTGTTATGCAAACGCTAACAAAAATATAGCATTGGCAAACTGGAAATCGCACAAACAAAATCCTAATAATGAAACTATTAAATCCAACTCATTGAAGTGACACAATCAAGACAAAACTATTTTGTATGTGTCAGTCCGTATATTGATGCCATAAAAACCGAAAAATTGGAATCGTTTAAAAGATATTTTAAAACAAAACATGATTCATTTAATTTATTGTTAGACATAACAACATCTAAAGAGTCTGGAGATTTTTGGGATTGCAATAATCACCATAAAGGTCTGACGTGTTCGTATCATCCCCAATGTGGTTGTCAAAATCAGTGGACAAGAATAATAAAGGTATTTGAAGTATATATAATATGGAATAGCCTGGCTAAGAGGAGGCAACCCTTCTTCCATACAGGAGTATAAAGCTACCGGTACCGGAACAAGCAATCTCGATACCCGTTTTATAGCCAGAATTTATTTCACCCGTGAATTTGATATGTAAAATCCGGAAATATCAAGATAAGCTGTAAAATTTTCATCAATATATGGAGAAGACTAAGAGTCTGGATATGAACGTAATATTGTCCCTGTCCGGAAATCCTGTCAGCAGTAAAATCTTCGATAAGGATCTTTCCGAGGCTGTCTCGAAAGCGGGGCAGCCTCTTTCTACCGTTTAACTTTTTGTCGGAAAAAAGGAATACTGTCGAAAGACTGGATTATTCCTTGCTATCCGGCAGAATTTTGCCTGACACTTTTTCCATTATGTTAATCTTTCTATAAAAGCTATAACGGGTGTTGCGTCATACGAATGTCCGGTTGATAGATCAGGGGGAAAAGATCCGGTTGAAAATTTATGGACAAAACAAGGGAAATGCTTCGGGAACGGGTGAAAATGGCAGATGGTGAGAGGTATTACTCTTTCACAGAGGGACAAGTCGGAAACATGGAACCGGAAGCATAATCCGATTCGGGATAAACCGTTTGATTCGGGTATCTTCCCGGAGGAGGTTGCACAAAAAGAAATTGCTTGTTATCTTCGCAAACGGAACAGAAAACAGTTTCTAAATATGGATTGCCTTTGGATAACCGTGAAACCCATACCAGAACAGTCGTAGGGAGGATATCATATAAAAGTGTCAGAGATCGTTAATTAAAAACAAACAAAGAAATGAGAAGAACAGGATTGTTATTCTTAAGCATTGTCGGTTTGCTGGGTGCGGCAAATGCGCGGCAACCCGGATTGGTCGATTACGTCAGTCCGTTAGTAGGCACCCAGTCGAAACACTCCCTGTCGACGGGCAATACCTATCCGGCCATTGCCATGCCCTGGGGGATGAACTTCTGGATGCCCCAGACAGGCAAGATGGGCGATGGATGGGCCTATACCTACGACGCCGACAAAATCCGCGGATTCAAGCAAACACATCAGCCAAGCCCGTGGATAAACGACTACGGCCAGTTTTCCATTATGCCCGTGACGGGCCGGGCCGTTTTTGACCAGGACAAACGCGCCAGCTGGTTTTCCCACAAGGCCGAAGTAGCCAAACCCTACTATTACAAGGTCTATCTGGCCGATCACGATGTGGTTGCCGAAATGGCTCCAACCGAACGGGCTGTCATCTTCCGGTTCACATTCCCTGAAAATGACGGGTCCTTTGTAGTGGTAGACGCTTTCGATCAAGGCTCCTGCGTAAAGATCATGCCCGGGGAGAACAAGATCACCGGCTATACAACCAAAAACAGCGGAGGGGTACCCGATAATTTCAAGAACTACTTTGTCATTGTTTTCGATAAACCCTTTACATACAGGGCCTCAGTGGCAAGCGGAAACATTAGCGAAGGAGGTCTGGAGGTTTTCGACAACCATGCCGGGGCCATTATCGGATTCAGTACCCGAAAGGGAGAAATTGTACATGCACGGGTAGCATCCTCTTTCATCAGTCCCGAACAGGCCGAACTGAACCTGAAAGAACTGGGCGACAATTCGTTCGACCGGATTGCTGAAGAAGGGCGTACCCGGTGGAACAATATATTGGGGCGTATCGTGGTGGAAGATGACAATGTGGATAACCTGCGCACCTTCTATTCATGCCTTTACCGCTCGGTACTCTTTCCCCGCAGCTTCCATGAAATGGACGGGAACAACCGGATAGTACACTACAGCCCGTATAACGGGGAGGTATTGCCCGGTTATATGTTCACCGACACAGGTTTCTGGGATACTTTCCGCTGTCTGTTCCCCTTCCTGAACCTGATGTATCCGGATATGGGCGCCAAAATGCAGGAAGGCCTGGTAAATACTTACAAGGAAAGCGGTTTCCTGCCTGAATGGGCGAGTCCGGGACATCGCGGCTGTATGGTTGGCAACAACTCCGCGTCTGTTGTAGCCGACGCCTATCTGAAAGGATTGAGGGGATATGACATCGAAACCCTGTGGCAGGCAGTTCTGCACGGAGCAAATGCCGTACATCCCGAAGTAAGTTCCACCGGACGTCTGGGTTGGGAGCATTACAACACGCTGGGCTATGTGCCCTGCGATGTGAAAATCAACGAGAACGCGGCCCGCACACTGGAATATGCCTACGACGACTGGTGTATCTACCAACTGGGCAGGAAACTGGGAAAACCGGCAAAAGAAATAGACATTTACGCCAAACGTGCGATGAACTACAGGAATCTGTTTGACCCGGAACATAAACTGATGCGTGGCAGGAACCGGGACGGTACATTCCAGTCGCCGTTCAACCCGCTGAAATGGGGTGATGCATTTACCGAAGGCAACAGTTGGCACTATACATGGTCGGTATTCCACGATCCGCAGGGACTGATAGACCTGATGGGAGGCAAGGCAGGCTTCAACCGGATGATGGACTCCGTGTTCAGTGTGCCGCCTTTATTCGACGACAGCTATTACGGGGGAGTGATCCACGAGATACGCGAAATGCAAATTATGAACATGGGTAACTATGCGCACGGCAACCAGCCGATACAGCATATGATTTATCTGTACAACTATTCCGGAGAGCCGTGGAAAGCTCAATACCGGGTGCGTGAGGTGATGGACAGGCTGTATACGCCTAATCCTGACGGCTATTGCGGAGATGAAGACAACGGACAGACTTCCGCATGGTATGTCTTCTCGGCGATGGGTTTCTACCCCGTGTGTCCGGGAACGGATGAATATGTACTGGGGTCGCCGTTGTTTAAGAAAGTGACTCTGAATCTTGAAAACGGGAACAGGGTAGTCATCAATGCCAAAGACAACAATAAGGCCAACAGGTATGTGCAGTCGATGACCGTCGACGGGCAGACCTATACAAGAAACTACCTGACACAGAAACAACTGACGAAAGGAACCGTCATCGTTTACCGGATGGCGCCTGACCCGAATCGGAACAGGGGAACCCGGGACAATGATTTGCCTTACTCGTTTTCCAATGAACTTGAAAATACAAATCCAAAGAATCAGAAAAAATAAAAAAGCATGGACACAAAAAATTATCTCAAAAAAGGAATATTAAGCCTCTGTGTTGCAAGTTCGGCATTCCTTGTCAACGAAGCGAAGGGTTTCACGCCTCTGACCGGTAATAGCCTGGCATTGGCGCAAGACAACACGCTGGTTAAAACTCCGGTGAATTACAGAAGCAACCGCCCTGAAAAACAGGAACGGCTGTTTATATCCAAAGCTGTGGAAAATGAAATAGCGCGCGTGAAAAAGCTGTTGACAAACGCCAAACTGGCGTGGATGTTCGAAAACTGTTTTCCGAATACGCTGGATACAACTGTTCGTTATCGCAAAACAGATGGCAAGGACGACACCGTGGTCTATACAGGGGATATTCCCGCCATGTGGCTGCGCGACTCCGGAGCGCAGGTATGGCCGTATGTGCAACTTGCAAATCAGGATCCGGAATTAAAGGCCATGCTGGCAGGTACAATACGCCGTCAGTTCAAATGTATTATCATTGATCCGTATGCCAATGCTTTCCTTGATCCGCATGATCCGGAACCGGATCACCAGTGGATGTCGGACCTGACGGTAATGAAACCGGAACTGCATGAGCGTAAATGGGAAATCGACTCGCTTTGTTATCCTGCCCGCCTTGCGTATCATTACTGGAAAACAACGGGCGATACGTCTATTTTCGACGAAGAATGGCTACAGGCTATTGCGCTTGTTTTGAAGACTTTCAAGGAACAGCAACGCAAAGATGGTCTTGGTTCCTATAAATTCCAGCGGAAAACCGAAAGAGCCTCCGACACGTTGATCAATGACGGATACGGCGCTCCTGTAAAACCGGTAGGCCTTATTGCTTCCTCGTTTCGCCCGTCCGACGATGCCACTACTTTACCGTTCCTTGTTCCTTCCAATTTCTTCGCAGTGTCGTCTCTCCGCAAAGCCGCCGAAATTCTGGCAACTGTAAATGACAAGCCGCTAATGGCCAAGGAGTGCTCGGATCTGGCACAGGAAGTGGAAGCGGCATTGAAGCAGCATGCGATATACAATCATCCCAAATACGGAAACATATATGCTTTCGAAGTAGACGGCTATGGCACTTACTCCCTGATGGACGACGCGAATGTTCCCAGCCTGCTGGCTTTGGCGTATCTGGGTGATGTGGATGTGGATGATCCCGTCTATCGGAATACCCGTAATTATGTGTGGAGCGAAGACAATCCCTACTTCTTCAAAGGCAAAGCCGGAGAAGGTATCGGAGGCCCTCACATCGGCTACGATATGGTGTGGCCCATGAGCATTATGATGAAGGCATTTACAAGCCGGGATGACAAAGAGATTCAGGCTTGCGTGAAAATGCTGATGGATACCGATGCGGATACCGGATTCATACACGAATCGTTCCATAAAGACGATCCCAAGAACTTTACCCGCAAATGGTTTGCCTGGCAGAATACGCTGTTTGGAGAGCTGATCCTTAAACTGGTAAATGAAGGAAAAACAGACCTGCTAAACGAAATCAGGTAAAAACATCCGATACAGCCTGAAAAATCGTGCAATCTTTCAGGTTGTACGGTTTTTTATTTCATGTGGATATAATTTGTTTTTTTAACGGTCACAAGGAATTCGCAGCATATTGGCTCCGCCGAACATTGTTTTATGCTCTTTGGCGCAACTTTTGCATACCCGTTTCATATATTCCGACCGGCTCTTTTTTACCTTTGCATAAAAACCGTTATTTTTTTTGAATTATGATACTTATTCACAAAGCGACAGTCATCAATGAAGGAACATCTTTCACCGCTTCGGTTTTGGTGGAAAACAATATTATTGCGGAAATATTCAGGACAGAAGATGTACCGGAGCAATTGCTTAAAAACGCGACTGTGATTGATGGCAGAGGGCAGTGGCTGATGCCCGGAGTAATAGACGATCAGGTTCATTTCCGCGAACCGGGATTGACCCGTAAGGGAGATATTGCTAGCGAAAGCCGTGCGGCTATTGCCGGAGGGGTTACTTCCTATATGGAGATGCCTAACACGCAACCGCAAACCACTACAATAGAATTACTTGAGCAGAAATTTGAACTGGCGGCGGAAAAGTCGTTTGCGAATTATTCTTTTTATATGGGAGCCACCAACGACAACATTGCGGAGTTGAAGAAGGTTAACCCGAAAGAAGTGTGCGGGGTGAAAGTATTCATGGGTTCTTCGACCGGAAATATGCTTGTGGATAACAAGATGGTTTTACAGTCCATTTTTGCCGAGGTAGATATGCTGATTGCCACCCATTGCGAAAAGGAAGAAATAATACGGGAGAATATGGCTAAATATAAAGCCGGCTTCGGTGAAGATATTCCTGTCCGGTATCATCCGGCGATCCGTAGCGCCGAAGCTTGCTATCGCTCGTCTGCCGAGGCTGTGGAGCTGGCCGATAAATATCAGACGCGCCTGCATGTCTTGCACCTTTCCACCGAAAAAGAGGTCAGCCTGTTTGATATAAAGCCTCTTGCCGGGAAAAAGATTACGGGAGAAGTCTGTGTGCACCATCTTTGGTTCTCGGATGAAGATTATTCCAAATACGGGTCACGCATAAAATGGAATCCTGCGGTGAAAACGAGACAGGACAGAGACGCTTTGATGCAGGGGCTGCTGCAAAATAAACTGGATGTAATCGCTACCGACCATGCTCCACACCTGCTGGACGAAAAACAGGGAGGCGCGCTAAAAGCGGCATCCGGAGGCCCTTTGGTTCAGCATTCGTTGCAAATGATGCTCGAACTGGCTAAAAAAGGGAAGATCACAAAAGAGCAGGTTGTAACCAAAATGTGCCATGCGCCTGCCGTCATGTTCAAGATAGACCGGCGCGGCTATATTCGCAAAGGATATTTTGCCGATTTGGTGTTGGTTGATCCAAACAAGCCCTATACCGTAACGCAGGATAACATCCTGTATAAATGTAAATGGGCGCCACTTGAGGGAGAAACATTCTCCACCTCTGTAGAAAAGACGTTTTTGAATGGAAAGATCGCTTTTGAAGATGGTGTTGTTTATGACATGAGAGGGGAGATGTTACGGTTCGACAGGTGAAATTTATTATACGTTAACAAGCCTCCCTTCGACGTTTGATCGGGAAGCTGTTTTAATGGTCTGTCCTTCGGGACAGATTTCTTTGCAACGGGGCAAAGAGCAAGCTGTGTTTTCTGTTCCTAAAAATTGAAAATTAATCTATTGAACAATAGATTTTTATATTGAAAGAAAGTTGCAATGGGTAACGATATAGTCACAAACCAAATGCTCCCAGCGATCCATCTCTTAATCAGTGGTTTGCATTGAACCTGATTCGAAACAGGTAACGGATAAGTAACGAGTTAACTTCCTTGCTTTGCTCCGCTTTGAACAGATTGATTAGCTTGTGACAAAGATAGAAAAAGGGATTGGTAAGCATCTATATGGGATTGACTTATTTGCATTAAAGGAGTTGTTTATAACTACTCTGTTTTACTATTATCATCCGCCTGAGATTTCAATTCTTTAATAGCCTTGTCGAAATCGCTTTCATATTGTAGCATTTCTTTACGACGATACTCTTTAAACTTTTGTGTTGCTTTTTCAATAGCTTGTTTATGCGAAATAGTTCCTGCGTTGCTGAGCAACGGACGATTACCAACCGTGAGGATCTTGTCCAATTTTTCTATCCACTGTTGCATGGTCATTGAATGTTCTTCAATAGCTTGCAGTTCGGCGAAATCAAGATATTGGGACACCAATAAATTTAAGACCTGTAATTCTTTCTCCGACAAATAGTTCTTTGCAATTTTAACGTCGTCACGGGTAATATAATCCCCTTTAAAGTTGGTCATACCCACCATTGGTTTATCGGAATCGACTCTCTCATAGATTACTTCCGCTACTGTATGTTGATGGGCTGCATAGTGCATTTTGTTTTGCACGGTGGCAAAAAACTGACGGGTCATATCGGTTCGTGGATCGTAATCTATTGCTGTGGCATAAATATCTGTTACTTGTTGGTACAAATTACGTTCACTCGAACGGATATCCCTGATACGTTGCAGTAACTCGCGAAAATAGCGGTTCCCGTTTCCTTTGAGGCGTTCATCGTCCATCGTGAATCCTTTTTGGATATATTCGTGTAACCGCTGTGTTGCCCATTGTCTGAATCGTGTTGCTACTTGTGATTTTACACGATAGCCAATAGCGATAATCATGTCCAGATTGTAATGCTCAATTTGTCTTTTTACCGACCGATTACCCTCCTGACGAACTAACAAGAAATACTTGTGAATTGCTTCTTTCGGCAATTCGCCATCATCTAATATACTGTTAATATGTAGACTAATGTTTTGCTGCGTAGTGTCAAACAATTGAGCAATTTGTTGTTGCGAAAGCCAAACATCTGAGCCGTCAAAACGGACATTGACATTCGTTATTCCATTATCATCTTGATACAAGACAAATTGGCTGTTGGTTGGTTGGGTTTTATCGTTGGACATAATTCTTTTTACTTTTATTAACTACATGCTGGAGGGTATTCGGAAACTATCACTGTTTCTCACCAAATAATTTGCTAAAAAATGGATTATGTCTTTTTCTTGACATCCTAAGTAGGTTTTCGAAAGTTATCACCTCAATATGTAGTTTAGTCCGTCAATCATTTTATAGTATGAGTCAAATGGTGTTTTATGCCATCCTCTATCTTTATTGTAGTCCTCTAAAAGTTGTGGAATTACATCCAATATCACATATCCAAATTTAGGCGTATTCTTTCTCACAACAACCTGCTTGCCTTTATAGTTCTTTTTATCTTGGGTATATAAAAAATCCCCGAAATATTTTTCTACGAGTTCAGAAAATTCCCACCTGTAGTCAGTTTTCTTTTTTTGATGAGCTACATCGCCTGGTCGTTTAAATTCGAATATAACCATTGAGGAGATCTCGCCAGCATTAGCATCCCCATAGCTGATAGGATTATCAAACATCATTAGATCTGGTTTTTGAGAACTTTTCTTTTGACTTACAGCTGTTATTGGTTTATCGGAGGCAATAAATTTATACGTGGCAAAACGTTCGTCCAATAACCATAAATTATGAGATTCATAATTAACTTCGTCAATTTCAAAACCCATTGGAAAAATAAGATTATGAATATCAGCTTCCAATTTATATTGCTTGTCTGGTTTTGCTTCTTTGAAAAAGACTTTCTTTTTATAAAGAACCTCACCCTCAACTTTGGAAAGGTTGAAATCTCCATTTTTTATTCTTGTAACAGATGTTTTAGAGATTCCACAGGCAACCAAAAGATTAAAGATAAATTCCTCTTCTGTGAAGTTTTCAAAAATTTGCCTTACATTGCTTTCTATTTCTTTACTCGTCATTGCCTTTTATTTCTTTAAATCTTTTTTAGAGATCAACAAGTCTGCAACTTCTACATTCAATATCTCAGCAATCTTATATAAAACCTCTATCGGGGGCTGATTGCGGTTTTGCACATAGGCGTTCACCATATTAAAACTTTTACCCAGTTTTTCTGCCAACCAAGTTTGTTTTATACCTTTTTCGTCAAGAATTTCTTTTATTCGATTCATTTGAGTATTCATTAC
This sequence comes from Prevotella sp., assembly GCA_031273295.1. Classification (GTDB taxonomy): domain Bacteria; phylum Bacteroidota; class Bacteroidia; order Bacteroidales; family Dysgonomonadaceae; genus Dysgonomonas. Next base: position 25,220 of record JAISSD010000021.1, on the reverse strand, counting down.
AAATCACATTGTGCAAATATAGTGAAATTTGTTCTATGTAATTCTCAATGTAAGGGATTATTCTCTACGTCTCATAAGTTCCTACTCTTTCGGCATTTCTTTTGCCTCAATACTTTGCTTATAGTACTCATCCATCAAAAGTACATAATCATTCTGCTGTTTCATGCAAAATACCGTGAGTATAAACACTAGCAAGCCAAGAGTAACTACTCAAGTACCATAAAAAGTTGGAAAAAGGTTGGATATAATAAAAGGATGATTACATTTGCATTATGGAAGAGATGATATCCATACCACGTTCAGAATATGAACAACTGAAGGAACAGATCGCATCGTTGAGTGCGGTTGTGAAACGGCAGGAGGAGGAGGAATTGTCCCTGTTAAAAAGCGGTCACAGCAGCCGAACCTTCCTCTATCACCCGGAGGTTCCGCCGGACAACAACGGTTCTGAAAGATCCATACGAAACATCAAAGTCAAGACCAAAGTATCCGGTCAGTTCCGCAACAGAAACGGCAAGGGAGCTGACCGCTTTGCCAGGATTCGCTCTGTTATTGACACTGCCATCAAAAACGGACAGGAGGTCTATCCCGCTTTGTCCTGCCTGGCAAAAGTGTGAATCCATCCCTTATTTTTCTACCTGAGTAGTTACCCGGGCGGACTGTAAATGAACGGGACTATTTTGCGGAAGCAAAGAATTAGATCAGATAAATTTTTCCAGATATCCCGCCATCTCTGCCTGCACTTTTTTCGCTTCGACTGCCGCGGCAAAAGCAAATTCACGTGTGTTATCAGCGTAAATGACCGCACGTGACGAGTTTACAAGTAATCCGCATTGCGAATTCATCCCGTATTTCACTACCTCGGCCAAACTGCCCCCTTGCGCTCCTATTCCCGGTACCAGCAAGAAATGATCAGGCGCAATCTTGCGGATATCGCTAAACATTTTCCCTTGTGTAGCCCCAACCACATACATTAATTGTTCATCTGTAGCCCACTCTTGGGATTTCCTCAATACTTTCTCAAATAACCGTTCCCCCGTTTTGTCTTCCGAAAGCTGGAAATCGGCGGAACCTTTATTCGAAGTGAGGGCCAGGAGAATAACCCACTTTTTGGGATATTTTATAAACGGTTTCACACTGTCTTCTCCCATATACGGAGCTACTGTGACCGCGCTTGCTTTCAGATGTTCGAACGCGGAAACAGCATACATCCCGGATGTATTGCCTATATCTCCGCGTTTGGCGTCGAGTATCATAAACTGGTCGGGATATTTGGTCCGTATATATTCCATCGTTTTTTCCAAAGCGACAAGACCTTTTACCCCGTAGCTTTCGTAAAAAGCCGTATTGGGCTTATACGCCACACAATACCTGGCCGTAGCATCTATAATGGCTTTATTAAAGACATATAGAGGATCTTCTTCTTCATCAAGCAGATGGGAAGGGATCTTGTTTATATCCGTGTCCAGTCCTACACAAAGGAAAGACTTCTTTTTTTTTATGTTCTCAAACAATTCCTGTTTTGTCATAGCTCGCTTTCTTTTAATCTCTCAGTGTTTTCGGCTATAATCAGCTGGTCTATAATAGGTTGTATTTCTCCATCCGTCACTCCTGCCAGATTATACAAAGTCAGGTTGATACGATGATCCGTTACCCGTCCTTGCGGATAGTTGTATGTCCTGATCTTGGCCGAACGGTCGCCGGTAGAAACCATTGTTTTACGTTTCGACGCTATTTCCGCCTGATATTTCGATAACTCTATGTCATATAACTTCGTCCTCAACATCTGCATCGCCAATTCCCTGTTGGCCAGCTGGGAGCGGGCTTGCTGACACACAACCACCAATCCCGAAGGTTTATGGGTTAATTGCACTTTTGTTTCCACTTTGTTTACGTTCTGTCCGCCTGCGCCACTCGACCTGGCCGTCTGCATCTCGATGTCAGCCGGATTGATCTCCACATCAACTTCCTCGGCTTCGGGCAACACCGCGACAGTAGCGGCCGATGTATGCACCCGTCCTTGCGTTTCCGTGGCAGGCACACGTTGTACACGGTGAACACCCGATTCGTACTTCAGTATTCCGTAGACGCCTTCGCCCGTAACTGTAAATATTATTTCCTTGTATCCGCCCGAAGCGCCTTCCGTCAAGCCCGTTATTTCTGTTTTCCATCCTTTCAGTTCGCAGTATCTGGCATACATGCGGTAAAGGTCTCCGGCAAAAATAGCGGCCTCGTCGCCACCTGTGCCTCCGCGAATTTCCACAATGGCATTTTTGCCGTCTTGCGGATCGGCGGGAACAAGCAGGATCTTTATTTCCTCTTCCAATTGAGGTAAACGCGCATGTGACGCGTCCAGTTCTTCCCTGGCCATTTCGCGCAACTCGGCGTCATGCTCGGATTCCAGAATTTTTTTTGCTTCTTCCATGGTAACCAGCAACTGTTTATACTCGTTGCGGGCCATACTTATTTTTTCCAAGTCACGGTATTCCTTGTTCAACTTGACATAACGCTTCATGTCCGCGATTACCGCAGGGTCGGTTATAAGCTTCCCGATTTCCTCAAAGCGCATAACCAGAGTATCAAGTTTTTCCAATAAAGACAGTTGACCCATAGCTGTTTATTTCTTTTCTTTAAATTCGGGGGTAAAGGTAAAAATAAGTTGCAAGTTACGAGTTATAAGTCATGTTTTTTTTGATGGCTTGCCGGCGTTTCCGCAAACTCTTCAAAAACTTCCAGGGAAAACTTTTCGCCATCGAAGACGCCATAAGAAAAGCGCTTGATCCAGTCGCCCAGTATTATTATCCGGCTTTGCGCCGATAGCGTCAGGTCGAGCATGATGTGGCGATGCCCGAATATAAAGTAGTTGATATTGGGCGCAACCTTCAAATGTTTCTTGGCGAAAAGTACAAGATGTTCTTTGTCTTCGCCGAAATAATCCGGCATCCCGTCATTCTCGCGATTGCGGTCAGACCACCATTGGGCAAAACTTGTCGTCCACCGGGGATGAATGGCGGCATATAGCTTACGGCAAAATTTGCTGTGAAAAAGAACGCGCAACAGTTTAAAGGCTGTGGAGTCGTCACCCAGTCCGTCTCCATGTGTCAGAAAGAACTTTTTGCCGCAAATATCCTTGACTAAGGGCCGGGTATGTACAATCATGCCACATTCTTTTTGCAGGTAATCGCTTACCCATATATCGTGGTTGCCGATAAAGAAGTGCACTTCAATACCCGTATCCGTCATTTCCGCTATTTTTCCGAGGAAGCGGACGAAGCCGCGGGGCACCACGTTACGGTATTCGAACCAGTAATCAAATATATCGCCAAGCAGGTAAACGGCTTGAGCATCTTTTTTGACCGTGTCGAGCCACCGGCAGAGCTTTTTTTCCGTTTCGTGTTTTGGAAAATAACGACTATCCGCTTTGACTGAAGGCAGGGTCGTCAGCAGGCGCTTATCCGCATTCTTCCTGTGACAGGCGGAGCCTAAATGCACATCCGACAAGAAATAAACTTTTTTTTTCACTTTCTCCCGTTTTATAAAAAACCCAGTTCAAGTTTGGCTTCTTCGCTCAACATGTCCTTGTTCCACTGAGGTTCGAATGTCAGGTTAACGATAACATTGTTGACTTCCGGCACCGATTCTATCTTGTATCTCACATCTTCGAGGATAAAGTCGGCGGCCGGACAGTTGGGCGCGGTGAGGGTCATGGTGACGGTCACATTTTTGTCATCATCCGCTTCCACTTCATAGATAAGTCCGAGATCGTATATATTGACGGGTATTTCGGGGTCGTAAACAGTCTTCAACATGTTCACTATCTTCCCTTCCAGTTCCAGCAAGTCGCTCATGGGTTCAAAATTTTATATTTGTTATAAACGTTTGTATGCAAAGGGTAGTTTAACGCCTTTCCATATCGCAGGTGCAAAAGTAGCAATTTTTCACGAATTATATTGGATACTGCCGGCTTTTAGCTATCGGTTCCGGTTCTTCGTTCGTTTTCAGTTTGTTTTCCCTTTTTTTCCGGGGTGCATTTGAAACGTCAGCTCGGCCAGTCAAATACGCCTGGATAAGTTCTCTTATTTGCGAATTTCAAAGATATGTATTACCTTTGTATCGAATAAACGAAACTGTATGATTGTATCTTTTGAAGAAGAATACTTGCGGGAATTGTACGAAATTGGAAAGACGCCGACAAAAAGCGTCGGTTTCAACCGGATGTGGTTAAAAGGTACAAAAAGTGCATAAAAACGCTTCAAGACGCCAAAAGATTTGATGATTTGTATAGCATCCATTCCTTGAATTACAAAATATTGGAAGGCGACAAAGCGGGCATTTCTTCCATCAGGGTAAACAAACAGTACCGCATCGAATTTACGGTAACAGACAACGGCGTTGAATCCGTTGCAAACGTATGCAATATTTTGGAATTGTCAAACCATTATAAATAAAGGTATTATGATTACGTTAAAAGGGGTTGATCCCCGCATGATAGCAAACAATCTTACTCCGTATGAACCTACGCATCCTGGCGAACTGTTGAAAGAAGAAATCGAATATCGCGGTATATCGCAAAAGAAACTTGCCGCACAAATGGGCGTTGCATATTCCGTACTCAATGAAGTACTTAATTGCAAACGCCCTGTTACAACTGAATACGCCCTGTTGTTTGAAGCCGCTTTGGGTATTGAAGCCGGTATTTTTATCCGTATGCAAGCCGATTATAATATCCAGACTGCAAAGGAGAATAAATCCTTTGCCAAACGCCTTGCCGAAATCCGCAAGGTCGTTGCGGTATTGTAATGTAAAACCATTCTAAATAACTGTCTTACAATGCATTAAAAATTTGTTGAGTTTAAAATACGAACAGCAATGCCTGACGTATCCAAGCTTGAATCCCATGCGTCACCATAATGGGAGTTAACGACAGAACTGTGAATGTCAGCAGCAGCGGCAGTAGTAGCCTTCAGGGAAGACATACCACCCTGGACACGAGAACCATCGGAGATGTCGTCCTGCGAACAACCGGACAAAAGCAACAGTCCGAATACCCCGGTAAATACCGGAAAACGAAATTTCGTTTCTTTGTAATCATAATTTTCTTTTCAGTAATTAGTTTTCAAAATATTGTAAATAGATTAAATCCGGCTGACTAAGATGTTACGTATTTCCGCCTTTTTATATTAAATTGTCGGAATTATGAGGCAAGATTTTTAATGCAAAGGATGCGAAGAATCCGTAAGGAAAATTCAACCGCCTTCGGGGTTGAGGGTGAGAGGAGGATGTTTCGCATCCCCAATGAAGCGGAGCGATTGGGAATAAAGGAAGCCTCTCTCCTGTCAACCCCGACGAATGCGGGCACATCTTTTTCTATTCGCCGCAATTACAGTTTCCCGCTATCCATATAGCTGTAATACGAATGGTCGCAGACAATGATATGGTCAAGCAGGCAAATATCCATTATCTTGCCCGCTTCTTTCAACCGGAATGTGATATCATCGTCGTTTCCGCTCGGATTGGGATTACCCGAAGGATGATTGTGGCAAAGCGCCATTGCCGAAGCCAGAGAATCTATCGCTTCTTTCATTATCATACGGATATCCACTACTGTGCCCGTAACGCCGCCTTTGCTGACCTGAAATTTCTTTAATACCCTGTGCGCCCTGTTCAGCAACAATACCCATACTTCTTCGTGCTTCAGGTCGGCCAATACGGGATGGAATATTTGATAGACGGATTCGCTAGACGTTATTTGCGACTGCACAACCGCTTCCGATAATTTCCGGCGTTTGCCGAGTTCCATCGCTGCAGCTATGGTGATCGCTTTGGCGGCGCCTATACCGTTAAAGTTTTTTATGAGATCATTGATTTCCTGTTTACCCAATAGATTCAGGTTGTTGGATACACTGTACAGGATACGCTGGGCGAGTTCAACCGCCGTTTCGTTTTTGTTTCCCGATCCTATGAGTATACCTAACAGTTCGGCGTCGGATAATGCGCCGACGCCTTTCAGCAGCATCTTTTCACGGGGCCGGTCTTCTTCCGCCCAGTCTTTTATATTCAGTTTGGTTTTATTTTCCATAATGTAAAAAGAGACATACTCAAAGATATGCCTCTTTTGATATATCAGGAAACCGTTTAAATTTTCCACGAATATTTTCCTGTGCGAATGACCCTGTATCCGGTTTTTCCAGGTTTCAGGTTCTTCATTCGTTTTCAGTCTGTTTTGTCCTGTTTTCTCTTTGTCGGGATCCAATAGCCCGCTATTGTCGCTTCACAAAAGAAAGAACCGGCCTGAAAACAAGCCTGAAAATCCGAACGGGCAAAATTCAAACACTTTTCTGAAAAGTTTTTATCAGCCTTTCACTCTTTCCACATACGAACCCTCTTTCGTACTGATCTTGATCTTGTCGCCTTCGTTGATAAAAAGCGGCACGCGCACTTCCGCACCCGTTTCCACAGTGGCAGGTTTCAGTGTATTTGTAGCCGTATCGCCTTTCATGCCGGGTTCGGTATATGTGACTTCAAGAATAACATTCTGGGGCATTTCGGCCGTCAGTATCGTTTCCGTCTCCGCATGAACCTGCACGTCTACCATGTCGCCTTCTTTCAGGAAAGCCACCCCTTCAATCATGTTTCCGGCGATGGATATCTGATCGAAAGTTTCGGTATTCATAAAATTATAACCCATATCATCCTGATAAAGAAACTGGTACGGGCGTCTCTCAATGCGCACTTCATCCAGTTTTATTCCGGCATTGAATGTTCTTTCCAAAACGCGGCCGGTAGTGACGCTACGCATTTTTGTGCGCACAAAAGCCGCTCCCTTGCCCGGTTTTACATGAAGAAATTCGATAATAACATAGTATTGCCCGTCGATGTCGATGCACATACCGTTTCTTATATCTGCTGTTGTTGCCATTAATTGTATTTTATGTTTATATTAAAAATTCCGGATTGCAAAGATAATAAAACTCCTTATTTTACAAAACCCCTGTTCTTTAACAGATAAACGGGATCAGGTTCGGCTCCTCTAAACTTTTTGTATAAAGTCATAGGCTCGTCGGCGCCGCCTTTCGACAAAATATTTTCGCGGAACGCTTTAGCTGTTGCCGGATCAAAAATATCGCCCTTTTCCACGAAAGCCTGATATGCGTCTGCGTCCAGTACTTCCGACCACAGATAGCTGTAATATCCTGCCGAGTATCCGCTGCTGCTGCCGAAGATATGATTGAAGTATGTGCTCCTGTATCTTGGTATGATCTCCGGGATCAGGCCTGTTTCATTCATGGCGTCCTGTTCAAATTTGCGGACATCCTGTTCTTTCACGCCTTCCTGATTGCGGGGATTAAAGCCGGGAGTAGCGGTTATTGTATGCCATTTCATATCCAGTATGGCCGCCGCTACAAGCTCGGCAGTCATAAAACCCTGATTGAATTTGGACGAATTTTCTATTTTCCGTATCAGTTCGTCAGGTATTACTTTGCCGGTTTCGTAATGTTTTGCATACATCTTCAATACCTCCGGTTCAAAAGCCCAATGTTCCATTACCTGCGACGGAAGTTCAACAAAGTCACGGGCTACGGCTGTTCCCGACAGTCCGTTATATGTACACTTTGACAACAATCCATGCAGTCCGTGTCCGAATTCGTGGAACATTGTTTCTACCTGATCCGGCGTAAGCAAGGACGGTTTGTCGCCGGCAGGAGGATTATAATTTCCCACATTGTAAATGACAGGGCGTATAAAGTCGCCTTTATGGATCTCCTGCTTGCGGAAACTGCCCATCCATGCTCCCGGACGTTTTCCTTCACGTGCGAAATCATCGAAATAGATAACCCCGACAAGTGAACCGTCGGCGTCGCTGACTTCATACGCTTTTACGTCCTTTTGATAAACAGGCGTGTCGTGTAGCTGCCTGAATGTAATGCCATAAAGCTTGTTTGCTACTGCAAAAACGCCTTGCCGTACATTATCCGCCTGAAAATAAGACTTGAGTTCGTCTTCATCCAGCGCATATTTTTCTTTGCGAAGCTTCTCTGCATAATACCACCAGTCCCACGATTCCAGTTTTATATCCTGTCCTTCCTTTTTAGCCAAAGCCTGCAATTCGGCAGCTTCTTTTTTGGCCTGCGGCAATGCGTGTTTCCACAGGTCGTTCAGTAATTTCATCACATTATCAGGCGTCCCGGCCATTCTTTCATCCAACACAAAAGCGGCATACGTATCAAATCCCAGCATATTCGCTTTTTCCAGTCTCAGGCTTACCATCTGCTTGATGATATCCTTGTTGTCATTTTCGTTGTCATTATCGCCCCGGCTATACATTGCCTTGTAAAGTTTTTCTCTCAACGCGCGATTGTCTGCATATTGCAGAAACGGTTCCCAACTGGGTTTACTCAATGTAAAGACCCATTTTCCTTCCAGACCCTTGTTCCCGGCCGTTTTTGCGGCGGCAGCCACTATGTCTTCGGGCAAACCGGACAGATCATCCCTGTTTTCAATAACGAGCCGGTAACCGTCTGTCTCTTTAAGCAGATTCTGTGCAAAAGAAAGGCCTGACAGACCCAGTTCCTTGTTTATCTCGCGTAACCTTGTTTGTTTCGACCCATCAAGAAGAATACCTGAACGAACAAAGCCCTTATAATATTTGTCAAGCAGCATTTTTTGTTCTGTGGTCAGAGCGGCAACGCGTACGCTATCGTCATGTACGGCTTTTATACGGGCAAAAAGATTTTCGTTCAGATTGATATTGTCGCCGTGCTCTGTCAGCTTTGGCGAGATCTCTTTTTCGATAGCCTGTAAAATCGAATCGGAACAGGCTCCCGACATTGCCGAAAACACGGCAGATACCCGGCCAAGCATCCTTCCCGATTCATCCAGAGCCACAACCGTATTTTCGAATGTCGGAGCTTCGGGTTTATTTACAATGGAGTCTATCTCGGCCATTTGCCGTTTCATTCCTTCTTCGAATGCAGGCATATAATGCTCTGTTTTTATCCTGTCGAAAGGCGGAACGCCGTTAGGTGTATCAAACTCTGAAAAAAAAGGATTGTCAGCCTCTCCGGCGCCTGTAGTATTACAAGAATAGACCATAATTAAAAAACCAACGGTAAATAGAAACGTCTTCATACAATAGAATTTATGTGAATGAATTGATTTCCGGCAAAAATAGGTAAAAATTACTGTACGCTAAAACTTACATGGACAAAATATGCCGGCAATCCCGGAAATCGGTTAAGATATCCCGGCCCGACGCAGTCAAATGCACCCGGCCCGGAAATCCAATTCTGAAAACTTGAATTATTTATTCTTTTATTCGAAAAAACTTTTGTATCTTTGCGCCGTTCTTTTGAATTATATATACAGACGTGGGAAAGTTTAGCTTGTATAATATACCTCTCAGAGGTTTACCGGAAGGAGAGCGCGAGTTCAAGTACGACTTGGACAAAAGCTTTTTCGCACTTATTGACGACGGTACGGTCGACGTCAAGAAAGGAGATCTGAAAGTAGCAGTATCCTTGAAGAAGACGTCCGTTGCCTTCGAGTTGAGTTTCGATATAAATGGCGCTGTGCAGACGCCATGCGACAGGTGTTTGGACGATATATCGATAGATGTGGCTACAAGGAACAGACTGATAGTCAAATTCGGAAAAGAATATTCGGAAGAAAGCGACGAAATCGTCATTATACCGGAAGAAGACGGAGAGATCAATATTGCCTGGTTTTTATATGAATTCATTATATTGAGCCTGCCTGCAAAAAAAGTACATCCTCCGGGTACGTGCAACAAAGCGATGTCTTCCAGGTTAAACAAGCACAAGGCCAAAAGCATGGATGATACTGATGACGACGTTGACGATGACATGTCGTTGGACGACAGTGATCTATCGTTGGATGATTCCCGTTGGGACGCCCTTGGGGACGTTGCCGTCGACGAAGATTGAAACCGGATTGAAATATAATGGAAATTAATTTTTCTGATTCAGATAAATAAAAATAACTAAATAAAACAAGAAAATGGCACATCCGAAACGAAGACAGTCGAAATCCAGAACGGCTAAAAGAAGAACTCACGATAAAGCAGTGGCGCCTACATTGGCTGTATGTTCCAAGTGCGGTTCATGGCATGTATATCACACGGTTTGCCCCGAGTGCGGATACTACAGAGGTAAACTGGCTATAGAAAAAGGAGCCGCAGTCTAATTAAGTCTGACTGAGACTCGCGCCCTGTACAGGGCATTTTTTTTAAACACAAAACCATAAATAGTCATGATTCGAGCCGCAATTACCGGTGTTGGCGCATACATCCCCGAGGATATACTGACCAATGAAGAATTATCGAAAATAGTTGATACTACCGACGAATGGATCATGTCGCGCGTGGGTATCAAAGAGCGTCATGTACTGGGTAAAGGCAAGGGGACTTCTACAATGGGAACCGAAGCCGTAAAGGAATTGCTGAAAAAGACAAATACGAAGCCGGAAGAGGTTGAGGCGATTATTTTTGCAACCACTACTCCCGACTTTATTTTCCCGTCCACGGCAGCGATCACAGCCGAAGCATGCGGTATGAAAAACGCTTTGGGTTTTGACATACAGGCGGCATGTTCTGGCTTTTTGTATGCATTGGAAATAGGTTCCAATTTTGTGAAATCCGGAAAATACAGGAAAGTGGTTGTTGTGGCCGGAGATAAAATGACTGCTATAACCAATTATAAAGACCGCACTACCTGCCCTCTGTTTGGCGACGCAGTAGGAGCCGTTATGCTGGAACCTACAAACGAAGAGGCCGGTGTGATGGATTCCCTGTTGCATGTCGACGGAGTCGGCATTCCCCATCTGCATATGCGTGGCGGAGGTTCGGTTTATCCGGCTTCGTACGAGACTGTAGACAATGACATGCATTATGTGTACCAGGAAGGCCAGGTTGTGTTTAAACACGCCGTATCGCGCATGGCGGACGCTTCCGTAAAGATCATGGAACGCAACCATCTAGCAAAAGACGATGTGGCTTGGTTTGTTCCTCATCAGGCGAATATCCGTATCATAGAAGCTGTTGGAAACCGTATGGGGCTGCCTGCCGAAAAAGTGATGGTGAATATACAGAAATACGGCAACACCAGCGCCGGTACCATTCCGGTGTGCCTGTACGAATGGGAATCCCGCTTAAAGAAAGGGGACAATATCATTCTTGCGGCATTCGGAGCCGGATTTACATGGGGTGCAGTGTATTTGAAATGGGCCTATTGAAAGGAAATGACAATAAAAAAAAGGATAACCGTCGGGTCGTCCTTTTTTTTATGCTCAAAATATCCGCGTCTATTTTTCCCTGATGATAATATTTATGGGAGTACCCGATAAATTCCAGTGATCCCGTATGCGATTTTCCAAAAAGCGCTTGTAAGGGTCTTTTATCCATTGCGGCAGATTGCAGAAAAACACAAACGAAGGTACCTGCGTGTTTGGCAACTGGGTAATGTACTTTATTTTAATATATTTACCCTTGTTTGAAGGAGGCGGGGTATGCCCGATGACGGGGAGCAATACCTCGTTCAGTTTGTGAGTAGGGATCTTTGTCTTTCTGCGGGCAAATACTTCTTTTGCTGTTTCCAGTACCTTCAATACCCTCTGTTTTGTAACGGCGGAAGAGAATACTATCGGGAAGTCGGTGAACGGAGCCAGGCGTTCGCGTATGGCGTTCTCGAAAGTCTTTACGACAATCTGTTCCTTGTTCTCGACCAGGTCCCATTTGTTGACACAGACCACAAGCCCTTTGCGGTTTTTCTGGATCAACGAGAATATGTTCATATCCTGACTTTCGATACCCTGTGTGGCGTCGATCATCAGCACGCATACATCGGAGTTTTCTATCGCCTTGATGGAACGGATCACCGAATAATATTCGAGATCCTCGGTTACTTTTCCTTTCTTGCGGATACCTGCCGTATCCACAAGGTAGAAATCCATGTTGAACTTGTTGAAGCGGGTATATATGGAGTCGCGCGTTGTTCCGGCTATATTGGTCACGATGTTTCGTTCTTCATCCATCAGCGCATTCACAAAGGAAGACTTTCCTGCATTGGGGCGTCCTACGATGGCAATACGCGGAATATCAAGATGTTCTTCTTCGCTTTTCTTTGTAAACAGGGAGATTGTCATATCCAGCAGATCGCCTGTTCCGGAGCCATTGATGGATGAAATGTTTACCGGATCTCCCAATCCCAGAGCGTAAAATTCTGCCGATTGATGATGCAGACGAAAGTTGTCGGCCTTATTGGATACCAGTATAACAGGTTTTCCGGAACGGCGAAGCATATTGCCCACACTGGAGTCCAGATCGGTAAGCCCGTTCATTACATCCACCATGAAAAGAATGACATCGGCTTCTTCAATAGCGATGGATACCTGTTTGTTTATCTCGCTTTCGAATACGTCTTCCGAATTGACGACCCAGCCTCCGGTATCTACCAGCGAAAACTCTTGTCCGCCCCATTCTACTTTTCCGTATTGGCGGTCGCGTGTTGTGCCTGAAGTTTCGTCCACAATAGCTTGCCGGCTTTCGGTCAAACGATTGAATAATGTTGATTTACCCACGTTGGGTCGGCCGACTATAGCTGCTAAATTTCCCATAATATACTTGTACTCTATAAATTTTGATGCGAAGGTACGCATTTTTATCGGAATTCGAGGTAAATAAAAAAGACCTGCAAGATACAAATCGTTAAAATCATGTATAATCAAGCGTTTAAGTATCACAAATCGAGCTAATCAAATGGCACGCAAATTAATTTAAAACGTCGGTTCAATCCGGTCAAACGCACCCGGACACGTCTTTATTTTTCGGCAGGGAGACGGGGCAGGAAAAAAACCGGAAGTTATCCCGGCTTTTTAAGTAACAACCTCTCGAATTTTTCGCGGCTTCCATTGAAAACATTTAAATCGACAAGAGTACTTATACCGTCTATCCGGCCTCTGTTCGAAAATTGCCAGAATAACCAGCCGCGACCGTCGGGCAAGTCAGGCTTTGACACGATATTCCTTATCCAGACAGGATTATCCGGAAATTGATTTTGCAGATAGTTTTTATAAAATTCATTTGTTGTATAGATAAGCGCTTTACGCTGGTAATGGTCTTCAACAATTTCAAAGTAGCCGGCTATTTCCGCAATCAGATCTTCCTTGCGGTTTGCGGGGCTGCAATTGCCTCCATACTCAAGATCAATGACAGGAGGCAGATCCATACTGTCGCGCGGCACATAGTGAATATAATTACGGGCCTGCTCCTTCCCGCCTTTACAGAATGTAAAAAAATGGTAGGCCCCCGAAAGTATCTTGTTGTCACGGGCCTCGCGCCAATTAAACCGGAACATGGAATCCTTGTGATCGCCTCCTTCCGTAGCCTTGATAAAGGCAAACTGCACCTTTTCCCTGTCCAGTCCGGCCCAGTCTATCTTTTGCTGGTGATGGGACACATCTATGCCCTGTACAGGATAATCCTTGGACGAAGGATAATTCAAACGGATATAGCCATTCGTAAAAGCCACATATACTCCGCCACAGATAAAAACAATCATGGCCAAAACAATAACAAAATACAGGGCCGCTTTTACTTTCATTGATGTTTATTTAAGAAACTGTCCAAATTTCCCGCGAATATTTTTTACGGGAATTGCAATCGCCCATATCCGGATTTCGCCGGTTTCCAATTCTTTATTCATTTTTTTGTCTGTTCCCCCTTGGGGACTGTTATGAACCAAGGGTTTGTAAATAAATAAACGTTACATTTATTTAGATATCGCACAATAGATCTTATTTATAATGATCAAAACGCATCATCTATTATTTTACAATTCCCAAATTGACTGTTTCAATTTTTAATACATTGTAAAACAGTTATTTATAATACAATCATCGTCATGTTATTTAGAAACAATTCCTTTGCCCGCTCCAATAGCCCGCGATTGTCGCTTCACAAAAAAACCGGACGGAAAACATCTCTAAAAATTTGAACGGGCAAAATTCAGACAGATTCCAAACCGGATAACGAAGTTATGATTAATTTTTCTTTTTGCATATCATATTTTTATATATATTTGAACGGTATTAACAAACTTTTTTAATAATAACATTATAATCATGACAGAATTTAGCAATCAAGCTTATCAAGACCCTGCTCAACAGACCAACAATCAGGATTCGCAGACTAAACCGGCCAGACCCGACAACAACCTGATCCTGGCTATTATAGCTACAGTTATAAGTCTGTTAACCTGTTGCGGCTGGGTGAGCTGCATCGGCGTAATACTGGGTATCATTGCAATTGTATTTTCCACTCAGGTAGATTCCAAATATTTCACAGGAGACTATACCGGAGCCGAAAAAGCCGCGAAAAACGCAAAAACGCTCTCGGCGATAGCTATCGGCACAGTGGTTTTATCCATCGTATGGATTATAGTTTCTATTATAATGGCCGGCGGTATTTCCGCTATCATGGAACAATACGAAACCATAATGGAACAGTACAAGGTTTAATAACCGGATGTATTTGACTGCGTCGAACCGGCGTAGTCAAATACAACCCTGATTATCCGGAAACCGTTTAAGCATCTTGCATCCTGTGGGAATGCGAGGCTGTTACAGGTTATTTATTTTTCATCACGAAATAATTGGAAAGGCGGTTTTATCCGGACTGCCTTTCTTTTTTTAACGGGCGCGCAAAGTTGCGCCAAAGAGCATGAAACAACTTTCGGCGAAGCCAATATGTTGCGAGTTCTTTCCGACCGTTAAAAACTAATTATATGCACATGAAAAAATACATTCTGCTCATACCGGCTATCCTGCTGCCTGTGGTTGTTATCGTCGTCTATTATGCGATTTACAATATGGCCGGAGATAATGCGGTCTGTACATTCAAAGGGGCCACAGGCCTGGAATGTCCCGGATGCGGAGGACAACGCGCCCTGCATTTCCTCTTGCATGGCGATATTCCGGAAGCGCTGCGCTACAATGTATTCTTTGTTGTTGCGGCGCCATTCCTCGCTTACTTCTATTACATGGCTGTAAAGGTATATATACTGGGACAAAAAAAGCGCCTGAAAAGTTTTGTCTTCAGTCCCCGGTTTGGCTACACGCTACTGATTGCAGTCATACTTTTCTTCATACTGAGAAATATTCCGGTCAGGCCATTCACCTGCCTGGTTCCTCCCCAATAAAAGAAAACGGCGCAAAGCCTTCCGTTTCACAGTACTTTCTTGAATCTTTCGAGGAAGTCTGCGGCCTGTTCCATTGTCAGGCAAAGCGGAGGCAGCAAGCGGAATATATGCGTCCCTGTCGCCCCTGTAAATACTTTCTCTTCAAACAGGAGCTTCAGCCGTTTCTCTTTGACAGGTTCGTCAAACTCCATGCCTATAATAAGCCCGCGTCCGCGTACCTCTTTGATTTGCGGGAACATCCTTAACTCCCGTATCAGAAATTCGCCAACGTTACAGGCGTTTTCCACAAGCTTTTCTTCCTTCATAATATCCAAAACGGCAATCGCGGCGGCACACGCCAGATGATTGCCTCCAAAAGTTGTGCCCAATTGTCCGTATACAGCTTTAAACATTGGATTTATCAAGACCCCCGACATTGGGAAGCCGTTGCCGATACCTTTTGCAACCGTTATCAAATCCGCTTCTATACCGGCATACTGATGGGCAAAAAATTTACCGCTGCGTCCATAACCCGACTGTATTTCGTCCAGAATCAGGATAGTCCCTGTTTCGGTACATACATCGCGAAGCTCTCTCAGAAAATCGTCGTCCGGTATCCGTATCCCCGCCACTCCCTGAATGCCTTCGATGATCACGGAACAATATTCCTTTGCCGCCAGTTCTTTTTTTACAAACTCAATGTCGTTAAACGGCGCAAATACCACATTATCCGACTGATTTACAGGCGCTGAATAGGCCGGAACGTCCGTTGTGGCGACCGCAACGGAGGTACGTCCGTGAAACGCTTTTTTAAATGCCATCACTTTCTTCCTCCCGTTGTGGAACGAAGCCAGCTTTATCGCGTTCTCGTTTGCTTCCGCACCCGAGTTGACAAGGAAGAGGTAGTAACCGGGGTAGCCGCATTGCTCTCCCAGCTTTTGGGCGACTTCCCGTTGCAGCCCGTTTATTACGGAATTGGAATAGAATCCCAGCATATTCAACTGTTCCGTGAGTTTGGCTACATAGCAAGGGTGCCCGTGCCCTACCGATATTACGGCATGCCCTCCGTAGAGATCCAGATACTCGTTGCCTTTGTCGTCATATACATAACACCCTTTGCCTGCTACGATATTTATATCGAATAGCGGAAATACATCGAATAGTTTCATCTGTCTGTTTTCGTTAATTGTTTATTTCATGTGTACGTAATTTGTTTTTTTAAAGGTCGCATGGAACCCTGGCATACTGGCTCCGCCGAACCTTGTTTCATGCTCCCATGCGCTACTTTTGCATGCCCGTTTCATTTATGGCTTCTATCAGATTCTCTTTCCAGATAATATACATACCCAGCCTGACTTCGGATACTCCGTCTTTCAACTTGTAAGTATATACGGGACGCCCGTCCCGCTCAAGGATCTCGAAACAAGAAAACCCGATATTCCTGTTTGATTCCAGTTCTTTGGCCACCTCTACAATATGGGAAGAGACGACAAAGAAAGAATTTTTTATATTCGTAAACGCGTTCACCACAGCCAATGTGCCGTCATAGGCGTCCTTTACATTCGTTCCCCTGAACAATTCATCGAAGATCGCCAGCATATTCCCATGCGTTTTCAACTGGCGGGCAACCTCCTTGATCCGCATTACCTCCGCATAGAAATGGCTGTAACCGGAACTCAGGTTATCGGAAATATTGATCGTAGTACATAACCCCGACAATGTACTCAGCTTCATTTTCTTTGCCGGGACAGGAAAACCGGCATGCGCCAGATAAACCGACAGTCCCAATGCCTTGAGGAAAGTGGATTTCCCCGCCATATTCGGGCCTGATATGAACAATAAATTCGAGGGCTTCCCGATACTTATATCATTCGGAATAGCTTCTTCGACAAAAGGATGAAACAAACCGTCTATCTCAAGGCTGTTTTCATTGGCCGGAAGCATTTCCGCATACGAAAACCCGTACTTGTCTGCGGCTTTGGCTATCGAAAGGAAGGCGTCATATTCATATACAATATCAAGGAAAAACAGGATGTCTTGCCTGTGCGTACACCGGAACATGTAATCCAGCCTGCAACTATCGTATGACGAAATTTTTCTTTTCAGTTCCATTATTTCCGCATATTCGGGCCGGGCAAACACTTTCAGTATCTTTTCATTGTTTTTTTTCAGAAGTCCGGGACAGCTGTTTCCCTCTGGCTTGTTTGCCGGAATACAGGAAAATTCATATATTCTTTTCAATAAACCGACTGTAGAGCCAACTCCTTTTTTAACAAGATAATACTCCGTATTTGTACTTATCCTGTCCATAACCATCCGTTCCAATGCTGTAAACCATGTCGGTATACGCGCCTGACAATCGCCATGCCGGATATAATATTCGGTAAAGTTCAGGGAATCCTTGTCCACATCCAGGCCGGAGGGAAGGTATTTCTGAAAATAAACAGCCGTATCCCTGCGTTCTTTGATCTCGTCCAAATCAGTCAGGGGATTTGAAAGAAATTGATACAGCATCCTCCTTCCACCGTAACACTGTGTGAAATTAAAAAGACCGAATACGGACTTGCCGTCTCTGACCGTGTCAAAGATCTCAAGGTCTTTCAGGGTTTGGGAGTCTGCTTCAAATTTCATATTCTCAAGTATCCGGTTGCGCCCTCTGCGGTAAAAAACATTTGGTAATAAAAAACAAGCATGCCCGTTTCAAAACAACATTCCATACGGGACAGGACATTAAATTCAACCGTTCCGGCATATCCTGTTATAAACCGTTTATTTCCCATGCCTTGATAATTGAACGCCGGCAGTATTGTTCAAAAAGCCGAAGCTTTCATTTTTAACCCTTCCGTTTCGTCCAGCCCGAATATCAGGTTCATATTATGCACTGCCTGTCCCGACGCGCCTTTTACCAGATTGTCGATACAGGAAAGGACAAGCAGCTTGTTCCCGTGTTTTTCCAAATGCAATAGACATTTATTGGTATTCACCGCCTGCTTCAGGTCTATGTTTTTATCGGAAACAAATACAAAAGGTCTGTCCCTGTAAAAATCCCGGTATAATTTCTCCGCGTCTTCCATGGCTCCGGCAAAATTCAGGTAGGCAGAAGCAAATATCCCTCTGGTGAAATTGCCGCGTACGGGTATAAAATTAATATCTGCTGTAAAATCAGCCTGCAACCGGGTCAACGACTGGCGTATCTCTGCCAGGTGCTGATGCCCGAATGCTTTATAAACGGATATATTGTTTTCGCGCCAGCTGAAATGGGAGGTTGCAGACGGTTTTACGCCTGCTCCTGTGGAGCCGGTTATGGCATTCACATGAATTTCGGAATTTAACAATCCTGCTTTGGCCAATGGCAACAAACCCAGTTGTATAGCCGTGGCAAAGCATCCCGGATTAGCGATACGGGACGATTTTTTTATTTCTTCCCTGTTCAGTTCAGGCAGACCATAGACAAAATCATTTCCTTCCGCCTCAAGCCTGTGATCCGCAGACAGATCTATGATTTTCAGGCGTCCGGGTACATCATTTGCTTCCATGAATTTCCGGGTATCGCCATGGGCGGTACAGAAAAACAACACATCAATCTCGCCGTAAGGCAACCGGTCTGTAAAACGCATATCCGTATCTCCCGACAAGCCGCCGTGTACGTCAGTCAGCTTGTTGCCGGCATTGCTGCCGCTGTTCACAAATACCAGTTCCGCCTGCGGATGATTGATCAATATCCTTATCAATTCGCCGGCTGTGTAACCGGCTCCGCCTATAATTCCCGCTTTTATCATTGATGTTTATTTATCAGAGTTAGAAACCGTTTAAATTTTCCACGAATAATTTCTCATGCCTGAATAAAATTTACTTTCCGTTCTTTTTCTGCACACTGTGAAATATCTTGGTCGGAACAGCATAAATTTTAGTGAAACCCTTCGCGTCGTCCGGCGTCCATGCCTTGTTGACTTCGCCATATTCGCCGAAATCGGCTTTCATCAGGTCAAAATCGCTTTCCACGCCTATAAGCGCAAAATGATACGGTTGCAGTTTGACGCTTACGCGCCCTGTTACATTTTGTTGCGAACTTGACAGAAACGCCTCCATATCGCGCATTACCGGTTCCAGGTATTGAGCTTCGTGAAGAAACATGCCGTACCAGTTGCCTATCTGATCTTTCCAGTACTGTTGCCATTTGCTAAGCGTATGCTTCTCCAGCATCCTGTGCGCGTTGATGATCACCAGCGGAGCGGCCGCTTCAAAACCTACGCGGCCCTTGATACCGACAATCGTATCGCCGATATGCATATCGCGGCCTATGGCATAGGCCGATGCGATTTCCTCTATTTTCCTGACGGCGTCTACTTTGTCCGCATATTTTTCACCGTTTACTGCGGCTATCTCTCCCTGTTCGAAATCGATAGTCAATATTTCCGAATCGTGTTTTTTCAATTGAGACGGATAAGCTTCTTCCGGTAAAGCCTGTTCCGGTTTCAAAGTTTCTTTTCCGCCTATACTCGTACCCCAAAGACCCTTGTTGATAGAGTATATCATCTTTGTAAAATCAGCCTCATAGCCATGTTCTTTCAAATAACCGATCTCGTATTCGCGGGTAAGAAGCATATCGCGGGTAGGCGTGATAATTTCGATTTCGGGAGCAAGCACATCGAAAGTAAGGTCGAAACGCACCTGATCGTTTCCCGCGCCCGTACTGCCATGAGCTACCGCGTCGGCTCCGATTTCCTTCGCGTAATCGATAATGGCTATCGCCTGAAATATACGCTCCGAACTCACGGAAACAGGATATGTACCGTTGCGGAGCACATTCCCGAAGATCATGTATTTGATACTCTTTTCGTAGTATTCATGCGTTACATCAAGGCTCACATGCTTTATTGCTCCCAATTTACGGGCTTTTTCCTCTATGATCTTCAATTCTTCGGGTGTAAATCCCCCCGTATTGGCTATGGCGGTATAAACATCATAACCCATATCGGCAGATAAATATTTTGCACAGAACGATGTGTCCAATCCTCCACTGAATGCTAAAACGACTTTCTTTTTCATATATATAATTTCTTTTTTTAATGGTCATAAGGAACTCTGGCATATTGCCGCCGCCGAACCTTGTTTCATGCTCTTTGACGCAACTTTTGCATGCCCGTTCCATATATATTATGGTTATACTAAAAACGGTTTAAACGCTTACTTTTAAAATATATTTACCGGTCATTGAACCTCGGAATTTCAATCATTTAAAAAAAGTAAAATATTACCCGTTTAAAGTATGCAAGCTACGGGATCCGCTTCTTCAGGTCTTTTATGATATCTTTTATCTCTTCCCTGTCTTTCTGCTTTTCAGGATCGAAAAGCATAGCCGTACAGATACAATACTTCCTGCCGGTACGGGTAAGTATATCATAATTCACACAGCCTTGGCAACCCCTCCAAAAAGCCTCGTCATCCGTCAATTGGGCAAAGGTCACAGGCACATACCCCAGTTCCGTGTTTATTTTCATGACTGCGGCGCCCGATGTAAGGCCAAATACTTTCGCTGTCGGGAACATCGCCCTTGCCAGCGAAAAAGCATGCTGTTTGATTCTCTTTGCCAGCCCGTGCTGCCTGAAATTTTCCGCCACAATAAGCCCCGAATTGGCCACAAACTGCTTGTTTCCCCACGATTCCATATAGCAGAATCCGGCGAATTCCTCTCCCTTCAGGGCAATGATAGCCTTGCCTTCCCTTATCTTTAATTCCACATATTCGGGTGTGCGTTTCGCAATACCCGTACCTCTCACCCTGGCTGCGGCCTCTATCGTATCCAGTATGGTCTGCACATATTTCGTGTGGCTTCCGTTGGCTATCTGTATAGTAAATGGCTGTTGCTCCACCGGCTTTTTCACCACAAGTTCGTTTACGTTGTTCATGGTTGCCTTGTCATTGAATATTCGGTATAAACGCTGAAAGCAAAGTTATGACTTCCTCCCTGCTTACATTCTCTCCCGGCACCAGAAGTATGGTGTCGTCGCCTGCCACCGTACCCAGTATATAGGGCGTCGCCTTGCGGTCTATTTCTCCTGCCATGGCCATTGCATAACCCGGACGGGTTTTTATTACCGCCAGCTGGCCCGAGAATCCGATACTTACAAAACCAAAGGAAGACAAAGGGACTTCTTCTTCCGGCAAGTCTTGCATCGTTTCCGGCAACTGATATACATAGCTCCCTTTTGCCGTCGGCGCCTTTACTATTTTCAATTCTTTTATATCACGCGACAGGGTGGCTTGGGTGAGTACGAAACCCCTGTCTATCAGTATTTTCAGAAGCATATCCTGACTGTTTACATCGCTTGCCTGTAATACTTCCTTTATTATTTTGTGTCTATATCTCTTTGTCATTCCGTATAAATATGCAAATAATCGACAAAAATATACATAATTATACACAATTGAAAATATTCGATGTATAAAAAATTAAAATTCCGGAATAAACGGGCTATTTCGGGGTGGATCTATGAAAGAACATACCTGACTTCCTTGAAAGCGAATTTCTTTTCTTCTCCGTTCTCTGTTTCCAGTACGAACATCCCGTTTGGTTCCACATCTTTTATACGGGCAAAAAAATCATTCGCGCCGTCGTTGTATAAATAAAAGCCGTCGCGACGAAACAGCAAATCCCTGTACCGGGCGTTTATCCCTGAAACGTTTCCGTCCCGGACTTCGAAATAAAGCAGTAAAATATTATTTCTTATCACTTTCAGCATCGCTTCCAGGTCATAGGTCCGGCCTGTTATTTGCTTCAGGGAAACAGCATTCGGAGCGCCGCGTCCGAAAGTTGTCTGGTTAATGTTTATGCCGGCGCCAATAACCGACCGGCTTACAATGTCGCTTGTCAATGTGTTCTCTATCAATATCCCGCAAATCTTTTTGTCTTTCCAGTATATGTCGTTAGGCCATTTTATCGTAATATCCCCCACATATTTCAACAGATATTCCGCAACAGCCAACGATGCGATTCGGGATATGACAAATTGTTCGCTTGCCTTTACCATATCCGGATAAAGAACAATGCTGAACAATAAATTCTTGCCTTTTTCCGAAATCCAGCCATTACCCCGCTGGCCTCTGCCCGTTGTCTGGACGTCCGCAGATACGACAGTTCCTTCTTCTACTTCCTGTTTCAGCAAAAGATCTTTCAGGTAATTGTTTGTAGAGTCGACCTCCGTAAAATGAATAATTGAAAACATATCCTTGATCTACCGTTTAACCGTTCAACAACCTGTTATATTCCACCTGCTTTACTTTGGGCAGCTTTTTTATTACTTCATCCACCGAATGCCGGACAAGTTCCTCTATCAGGGCGTCCGGCACATCGCTTTCTATAACAATTGTATTCCAATACTTTTTATTTGAATGATAGCCGGGCCTGATCCCGTTATAATGTTCCCGCAGCTCCACCGCCTTTTCCGGGTCGCATTTCAGATTCAGCCAGAATTCGCCGTTTCGGGATTCCAATCCCATATAGGCAAACATTTTGTCCATTACTTTATATACCGGCGTATCATCCCCGAACGGAAAAGTTTCGGTAGCTCCTTTTATCGATATACAGGCTTCGCGGGCTTCTTCTATATTCATAACAATCTAGTTTACAGGCGCTAAAAACGCATCGTCTATATGTTCTGTTTCAAATGTTCCGCCTGCCCGGATAATGGCCGCAATCACGTCGAAGCGGGCGGGCATATCTATATCATATTCATTGAGGTAAAAATCGGCGGCCTCCACAATCCTTCTTATCTTTCCGTCCGACACCGCTTCTTCCGGGTTTCCCCATTGATCCGAACTTCGGGTTTTTACTTCCACAAATACGATATACTCTTTATTCCGGGCTATTATATCTATTTCGTATTTTTCATAAACCCAGTTCCGCTCTATTATTTCATATCCGTTTCGCTGAAGATAACGGACGGCGGCGTCTTCTCCCTGTTTACCCAAATCGTTGTGGCTAGCCATATTTTCAGTTATGAGTTTAGAGGTTGTCCGGTTTTTTACTTTACGCTTATCCTTTTTGTTTCCCTGTCATATACCGGAACCAGATCTACTGTGTTTTCGGTCAGGCAATAGGCTACCGAATCCAGCAGACTGTTAACTTCCAGCCTCTTGATATGCTCTGCCTTGTCGATATAACTCCGTACATCCGGCAAGGCTTCTTCCCACATCGAAAGAGCGACCCGCGTGGCGTCCGAAGCGGAATTATAGCCTTTATCAATCAATTTCCGGGCCAAAGCTCCGCCAAAAAGCGAGTCTTCCATGTTGAAACGGTTGTTCCATCCGGCACAAAGCACGCATACATCTTTCTGCTTTCCGAAACAAAAATCCGCCAGAGCATCGATGTTCGAAAAAGCGCCAACGGCCAGAATATCGGAATCTTTAGCCATGTCGATAGCCTGCGTGCCATTCGTTGTAGTAAATACAATATCCATGTCTTTCACCTTCTCAGCCGCGTAATCGAATGGCGAATTGCCGAAATCCGCAAAATCACAACGTTTCACATTACGCTCCGCACCCACAAGATAGCCTTTTGCCTTGTAATCCCGCGCTTCTTCGACAGACGCGACCGGAATTACAGACCTTGCCGCGTTCTGCAAAGCGGCGCATATAGTCGTGGTTGCCCTGAAAATATCCACTACAACCGTGATACGGTTATTATCGCCGGCATAGTAGGGATAAAGGGCCGGAGAAAAACACACCTCTACTTTCATTCTTTCAGCGCCGCTTTAATTCTTGTCAGTTTTTCAAGCAATCCTTCCAGTTGGCCGAGCGGCAGCATATTTGCTCCATCGGATAATGCACGGGCCGGGTCGAAATGCGTTTCGATAAACAATCCGTCAACGCCCGCCGCAATACCGGCTTTGCACATGGTTTCTATCAGTTGCGGCTGTCCGCCTGTAACGCCCGAGGCCTGATTCGGCTTTTGCAAACTATGTGTCGCATCCAGCATCACAGGGAAGCCAAATTCTTTCATTTCGGGTATCCCGCGAAAATCCACTACCAGGTCAGAGTATCCGAAAGATGTTCCCCTGTCGGTAATGATCACATTATGATTCCCTGAATCAACAACTTTCTGTGCTGCAAACTTCATTCCGTCCGGTGCAAGAAACTGCCCTTTTTTGATGTTCACTGTTTTTCCCGTTTTAGCCGCCGCAATCAGCAAATCTGTCTGGCGGCAAAGAAATGCGGGGATCTGCAATACATCAGCATATCCGGCAACCATGGCGGCTTCGTGCGCTTCGTGTATATCCGTAACGACCGGCACGCCGAAAGTTTCGCTTGCCTTCCGCAGTATTTTCAATGCCTTTTCGTCGCCGATACCGGTAAAAGAATCCACGCGCGAACGGTTGGCCTTTTTGTATGAACCCTTGAAAACATAAGGTATATCAAGTTTTGATGTAATTGCCGTTATCTTTTCGGCAATACGCAAGGCCATTTCTTCCCCCTCTATTACGCAAGGCCCGGCAAACAGAAAGAAATTATCGTTTTTCAGATTTGAAATATCCATTTTTATCCGTTTGATTCGAGTATTTTTTAATCTTTGTCAAAGGTACAAAAAAAACAAAACATTCCGGTTTTCAAGCTGTATTTTGATTGACGGGGAACCCGTTCTTTTTTCTCTGCGTACTCTGCGCCTTCTCTGCGGTTTGTGCGCGCTCCGATGACAAACGCAAACAATCCGGTTCGGACGAACGCACAGGTTCGCCCCTGCGTGTGTGCGTTCTTTGCGGTTAAAATTTTTTATGCCTGCCACATTCCATCTCCCCTGCCCTACCCCTCCTCCGGCGGAATATTCTTCCCTGCGAATTTGTTGAGTTTAAAGTATGAACAGCAATGCCGGACGCATCCGTATTTGAATACCCAGGCATGGCGCATCATTATCTTGCGCCGGAGATCAAACGACTTGTAATGCTTCATGATACCCAGATACGAATTGACAGTACAACGCAAGCCCGACGGATCGACAGACCCCTCTGACTTCAATTCCTCAAGACGCTTCGA
>JAISSD010000310.1 GCA_031273295.1 Prevotella sp. | reverse complement strand
CCGCCTTTCGGCATTTTGGACAGATCTGCCATTCAATACGGTTGTCCCGATTTGCTGCAAGCAGTTCTGAAAATCAAGCCAAAATTCCATCTCTTCGGGCATATTCACGACGCTTATGGCATGGAGAGATCTAAAACAACAACTTTTGTAAATGGCGCGTTAATGAGTGAAGATTATCGGCTTGCAAATGAGGCAAGGGTATTTGAGATATAACCGTCTATCGTATTTGCTGTAAATTCCAAGAAATATATTCATCCACGCCATACGCTTTGACAGATGCCGAAGCGTGCGCGTGGATGGCAATGCAGATCAACGATTAAAGCCAATTGGCTGGCGGTTTTGGGTCAGCATTTCATTTTGACAGTGAAATATCAACGCTTCAATTGTAGGCTCTTTCCCTGAAATAATGCTGTCCACCGTGCATTTACGGGAAATGTTTTCGATTTGTCCGCCGCTGAAATCGTAACGGTTCGCCAGCTCTTTCGCCTCCCGTTCGGAAAGCGTCGGGATGATGGATTGCCAGATTGATTTTTTCGCATCCGGGCCGGGCTTCTTAAACTCAATTTTGTACAGGAAACGGCGTTCAAAAGCCTTGTCGAGATTTTGCGTAAGGTTGGTCGTGGCAATCATGATCCCGTCGAGATTTTCCATTTCCTGGAGGATAATGTTTTGAATAGCATTTTCAGTTTTGTCAATTGAACTACCGCCAATTTCCTGCCGTTTGTTAATCACGGCGTCGGCCTCGTTGAAAAGCAGGATCGGCGCGATTTTCGCTTCTTTGACGCAAGCCTTGTAGCTGTCGAAAACTTCCTTGATTTTTTTCTCGCTTTCGCCAAACCACATGCTTTTGGTTTGCGAAATGTCCACGAGCATAATATCGCGCCCTGTTTCGCGGGCAATCTGGTAGACGGTTTCGGTTTTCCCTGTTCCCGGTGCGCCGTGAAACAGGCAGGCAAAACCGGTACGCATTCCTTTGTCGGTCAAACGGTTTTTAATGCTCTTGAAATGTTCTTCCTTTAATAAAGATGTAAGTTGCCCTGTCTGAATATGCTCGTTTTCGTTGTAGAACATCTTTTTGCCGGTAAGCGATGTACATAAAATCAGGTCTTTTTTATTTTTTGTCCGTTTCTGTACAATGTTTAATTCGCCGAGTAATTCATTTTTGGCTTTATCCGTCAGTTTGAAAGATTCGCGGTCTTCAAAACCGTCAGTATTGGGGTTTTCAATTAAACCAAGTTCAAACAGTTCGTTGCTTTTGTCGGAGAGCGAACCTTTGATGTAACGGAAAGTAGATTTGCTTTCGTATAAATTATCAAAATCGTGAAACCTGATATTATCGTCATTGTTTTCGACAAACAAATGGCAGAAAAACAGCAACAGTATTTTGTTGTTATCAACCGGAGCATACTTTTTTATTCCTTTTGAAAATTCCAAGTGCGGATTATCAGTCAAAAGATCCTCTATTTCGTCTTCTAATGCGGAGTAGGTAAGTTCATTATCCTCTTTTTCACTAAACAACTTAGCCAACTCCTCAAACAATTCTTCGATAGGAATATTTGTCCGTTTAACCGGCTGATAATTTTCATTTTTCCGTAACGCTTCAACCACTTCGCGAGGTACGCGATAAGAAAGCTGATTGCTACCTCTGCTGCAACGAATCAACCGCCGCTTTTCCAAAACGTCTATATCATCCATATGCTGAATAAGTTTAAGCGTTCGACATTTGACGCTATTGGAAATTTCGCTGATATAAATGCTAGAGCTGTCGCTTTTATCCATGAAATGCGACAGAAAGACAGCCTGAATATCGTTCAGGTGTAATACGCGCTTCACGTGATTGAGATGCGGCTTTGCTTTCTCAAAAAAATCATCTTTCAATCCTGAATTCAAGGAGAGTTCGACGATTTGTTCGAGATGCCCCAAGAGCGTGAGTTTCGTGTTTTTTTTCACTCCGGCTTTGCGCTCTTTTTCCGTTTTTTTTGCTTTTTGTATAACTTCTACTATATCTTCCATAATGAAACAAATTTTAGATGAATAAACGCTGCAAGACGCCTGTAATCTCTGTCTTGCCTGGAAATTTAACAAATTCCAATATGTCAAAGAACCCTGAATGATGGCTCAAAGATAGAGTGTGACCACGCCAAAACATGGCATGGTCGTAAGATGATTCAAAAAATAAATCAATTGTTTAAAGATTACAAATGAAAATATCGTACTGTGACATGCCATTTTCAGGAAAACATTCCGGAGGATAATGACGGCGAAGTATATGCAAAATACCATGCTTTCGTTCTGGAAGAAGGTTACGGGGGGAGATTAGGCGTATTTGAAAGTGCATGGGATGAAATGCTGCCGCTCAATGTAATAATAGACGAAGGACAAACGCCGGACAAAAATGACGTCATTGTTTCCGTCATTTGGGAGCTAACATGGAAGGGAGCTACTGCTAAAGAATGCAAGAAAGCCTGGCATAAATATTTTAAAAGGGGATGAACATGAATAATTTTGCAGCCATCGATTTTGAAACCGCCAACAGCTACCGGTCGTCGGTATGCAGCGTGGGCGTGGTAATCTGACCGGAAGGATGCATTATGATTGTCGATGAAAATCAGGATTCTCAATTATAATGTTTGTCAAGTTGTTTATTCTCTTTCATTTTATTATTTTTGTCTTTCAAAATGAATATAAATGAAGTATTACAGTACAAACGGAAAGGCTCCGGAAGTCGGTTTGCAAGAAGCGGTAGTCAAAGGATTGGCTCCCGACAAGGGGCTTTACATGCCAGGAAAAATTGAAGAACTGCCCCAATCGTTCTTTGATAATATCGGGGATATGAGTTTTCAGGAAACAGCTTGTACGGTAGCCGGCGCTTTTTTTGGAGAAGATATAGAGGCCGCGACTCTCAAGGGCATTGTATGCGATGCGCTTGGCTTTGACGTACCCGTGATACAGGTGGACGACAGGATATATAGCCTGGAACTGTTTCATGGTCCAACTTTGGCTTTTAAAGATATAGGAGGGCGTTTTATGGCCCGTTTGCTCGGCTATTTTATTAAAAAACAAGGGCGAAAAGATGTAAAAGTATTGGTTGCTACATCGGGAGATACAGGCAGCGCCGTGGCAAACGGTTTTCTGGGAGTGGAAGGCATTCATGTATATGTGCTTTACCCGAAAGGGAAAGTTAGCCGGATACAGGAATGCCAGTTTACGACTTTGGGACGGAATATAACAGCCATAGAAATTGACGGGACATTCGACGACTGTCAGGCATTGGTTAAAACGGCCTTCCTTGATGATGAATTAAATAAAAAACTGGTTCTGACTTCGGCCAATTCCATTAATGTAGCCCGTTTTTTGCCTCAGGCATTCTATTATTTCCATGCTTGCGGACAATTGGCTAAATCCGGAAAAGCAAAGAATGTGGTCTTCTCTGTGCCTTGCGGCAACTTCGGGAATATTACGGCCGGATTGATAGCCAAGCGTATGGGGCTGCCTGTAAAGCGTTTTATCGCGGCAAACAACCGTAACAGTATTTTCTGTGAATATCTGCAGACCGGTAAATATGATCCCCGTCCGTCTGTGCAGACAATAGCCAATGCAATGGATGTAGGCGACCCCGGTAACTTTGCACGCGTGCTCGACCTCTACAACAAGTCACTGGAGGAGATAAGGAAAGACATATCCGGAAAATACTATGATGATGAAAGCATCGGAAAGATTGTAAAAGACGCTTACAATAAAACGGGTTACCTTCTCGACCCTCATGGCGCATGCGCTTATCAGGCTCTAAAAGATGATTTGCATCCTGACGAAACGGGCATTTTTCTTGAAACGGCTCATCCGGCAAAGTTTCTCGAAACAGTGGAAAATATCACAGGCAAACGAATAACCGTACCCGACAGGTTGCAGGCTTTTATGAAAGGAAAGAAGCAGAGTATCGGTATGAGTAAAGAGTTTGTCGAGTTTAAGCGGTTCTTGCTGGAAATATAAAACGAAAGCCCGGTAAAAAACGGGCTTTCGTTTTATATTCTATCAGGTTTTTAGAATTTATAGCCTAAAGTGGCATAGGCGCTCCTGTTCTTCACATTGTTATCCTCCTGCGACAAGTTGTACAGGCCGAAGTCATATTTCAAACCGATGTTGATGTGATCGTATTCGATCGCGAGGCCGGCGCCCAGTCCCCAGTCAAATTCTTTGAAGCCTTTGCCAAGCAGCATCCAGTGGTATTCCTTGTAGTTGGATTTGGGTTTATTGCCGAATGTATTTCCGCTTCGTCTCCACCCGTTCGTTTGTTTCATCCATTCATCCAGGCTCTTTGTTTCATCTCCTTCGGGAAGTTTTAATCTTACATTGTCGCCAAGCTCTGTCTGGCCCCCTATTCCACAGGCGATATACGGCCCCGCGTCAATATACAGTCTGGCGCGCCGTGACACATTGAACCTGTATCCGATATGGACGGGCAGTTGGATATACATGGCGGATACGGTTGATTTTTCGTATGTTCTTTCCACCCATTGATCCTTGGGTACTTTAAAATCGAATTTCGCTCCTTTGTTAACGAATTCTATCGCAGATGAAAGATGCAGGCCGGAATTCAGGAAGTAATCGAATGTAAAGCCTCCGGTGAATGCGCTCTTGATTTCGGTTTCATAAAAATATCCGTCAAGACCGGAAAAAACGAAGCCGGCTTTTGCCCCGAAAATAAATTTTCTCTCTTGGGCGTTCGCCGCCAGGCTTGCGACAAAAAGCAGTGTAGCCAGTGTGATTTTGATAATTTGTTTCATGAAGTTTGTCGGTAAAGATTATTTATGATCCATTCATAATAATATATGTAATATGGACGGTAAAGATATATAAATTATTGTTTTTTGCATGAGTAAAATATAATTTTTCCCGTTTCGGGGGATAACGAAGCCTTTTTGTTTTGTGAATTTAACTTGAAAAACGCCGGAGATAAAAACCGGTCATTAATATCATTATTTATAAAAACCCCGTTCAGCTCAAAGTCAATACGACCTTTTATCGATACCCTCTATATAGTTCAGGAAAGCGGTATTTACCATTCTGTTTCCCCCCGGAGTCGGGTAATTTCCCGAGAAATACCAGTCCCCCCTGTGTTCGGGGCTTGCTTTGTGGAGATTCTCAATGGTTTGGAAAACAATTTCTATTTTAGCCTGCGTGCCTTTTGGCGTAAGCATTTCGACCATCTTGGCGGAGATCTCTTCGTTAGAGAACGGCGCGTATATTTCTTTCACATAGTTCTTTATTTCTTCTTTCGGTTTATCCTTTTGTGCGAGAGATTTACGGTATACGTCGTCGATAACCGCTTGCATTCCCCTCTCTTTCAGCAATTCGATGGCCGCCCTGAACGCTGCGAATTCGCTCATGCGCGACATATCTATGCCATAGCAATCAGGGTATCGTATCTGCGGCGATGAGGATGCAATGACTATTTTTTTAGGGCGCAGACGGTCAAGCATCTTTATAATGCTTTGTTTCAGGGTAGTTCCGCGCACTATGCTGTCGTCTATTACCACCAGATTATCTTCATGGGGGCGAACCGAATCGTATGTGATATCATAAACGTGGGCGGCCAAGTCGTCACGGCTGCCATCCTGGGCGATGAAAGTCCGCAGTTTGATATCTTTGATAACAACTT
Organism: Prevotella sp.; assembly: GCA_031273295.1. Classification (GTDB taxonomy): domain Bacteria; phylum Bacteroidota; class Bacteroidia; order Bacteroidales; family Dysgonomonadaceae; genus Dysgonomonas. The sequence goes on along the minus strand of JAISSD010000310.1, from coordinate 2,004 downwards.
TTTCTGTACGCACACGCATTGATAATATTTTCTTCAGCTCTTCCTCCGGGATTGAACCCGTTTTCTCTGTTATCTTCTTTAATTTTACATCGTTCATATGCATGTTCAGGGCTTCGGTCATGCCAAAGAACGCGACTTCCGCCGTGTTAGGTATGAATGAGAAGACCGTATGCTGTATGTCGTTGTCTATTGCTTTCAGAATAGGAGAGAGAAGCAGTTTCCCGAGGTTCTTGCGTTCATTGTAGATATCTGCGTCCGAACCGCGTGAAAAATAAATGCGTTCGAATGAACAGGGTGAAACATTTCGCGGCTCCCGTATTTGGGAGAACAATACTTGTCCGCTTTTTTTAATTATAATCGCCTGTCCGGGTCCAAGTTCCTTTACTTCGGCCACATCAAGATTCAATGCTGTCTGGATTACAGGACGTTCCGAGGCTACGACTACGATTTCATCATCATGATAATAAAAAGCCGGGCGGATACCGGACGGGTCTCTGTACACAAAGCCGTCGCCACAACCGATAAGCCCGCCTATCGCATAGCCTCCGTCCCAATTCTCGCTGGCTTTTTCGAGCATGAAATGTATATCTAGATTTTTTTCTATCAGGTCATTCAGTTCTTCTCCTTTCACTTTGCGATCTTTGCCGAATTTATCGTATTGGAACTGTATTTCCCTGTCGAGGTAATGTCCCAGTGATTCAAGCAAGACAAATGTATCGGCATAATCGCGTGGATGTTGCCCTTCCGCGATTAGCGTTTCAAACAGTTCGTCGACATTTGTCATATTGAAGTTTCCGGCCAGGGCAAGATTCCTTGACCGCCAATTGCTGCGACGGAGAAACGGATGCACATACGAGATGCCGCTTTTGCCTGTTGTGCTGTATCGCAGGTGTCCTAAAAACAATTCGCCTGCAAATGGCAGGTATTGGCCGGCATAAGCGGGATCGTTCAGTTTTTCTTTGGATATGTTTTCGTAGTTTTTGTAAACATTCGAGAAGATCTCGGATATGGCGCTTGATCCTGTGGCTCTCTCCCTGAATATAAATTCGCTTCCGGGAGACGATTCCAGTTTCACTATGGCAAGTCCCGCGCCTTCTTGTCCGCGATTGTGCTGTTTTTCCATCAGCAAGTACAACTTGTTCAGTCCGTATTGCCATGTTCCGTATTTCTTTTGGTAATAGTCAAGCGGCTTTAGCAAGCGTATCATGACGATACCGCATTCGTGCTTCAAAGACTCTGTCATATAAAGATCTCCTCCTGTTGAGAATAGTTGTTCTTTTGAAACTACAAACTTACATGAAATTCTTCGATTTACAAGCGCATGTGATAAAAAACAAGACTCCCGCCTTTTGTCCTCTCCTGTTTGCAAGGCGTCCCAAAGCATAAAGCGCTATCTTGTAGCAAATCCGAGTTGGTATTGTGCGGCTGACCGGCCCTCCTTTCAGTCGGAATGACCTGCGCCGGTTTGGGCAGATGTTTCAGCTTCCTTAAATTCCTCAACTTCCTTAAACTCCTTAAATTCTTTAATTTCCTTACATTTCCTCGCCGTCAAATCCAAAAGGACGGGGGCAGCCAGGTTTGAATTGTGCGGTTGGCGTCAGCTTCCTTCTTTCAGCCGGAATGACCTGCGCCGGTTTGGGCAGATATTTCAGCTTCCTTAAACTCCTTAAATTACCTCAAATTGCCTTGAAGAGAAGATCAGTCGGGTTTGGATGGCGTCACAAGCATAAAAAACACCCACCTCATTTGATTTCAATCCCGAATTCCGCTAATTGAATATAAAAAGGCGGAAATCTGTAACAGACCAGTCTGCAGGATTGAATATCTTTGCTCGGATAAGGGAAATTTTGGATTTTTCCGGCCTGTCGCATTGCCGTTCAGTCAACCGTTAATTATTTGATTGCCAATTATAAGAAAGAGAGTTATGATCACAAAAAGACGAAAATTCGTTACCCGGTTCTTGCCGGGATTGTTTACCGGACTGCTGTTGCTTTCCGGTTGTTC
>JAISSD010000308.1 GCA_031273295.1 Prevotella sp. | reverse complement strand
CCCAAAAACGCTTTAGATATTGTTGCCTATTAAAACTTTCTTCTTTCACATAAATAATCAAACAATCTTTATCGCATAAAATAATCACAGAAGATTCTAATATATTTGCATAAGAACGGGATTGTTTAAACGCATCCTCTATTTCTCTGTTGTTTTTCATGTGATACTTAGCCTCAATTAGAACTTTTGCTTTCTCATACCCTGGAGTTTTGTTGTAAAATAATGCATAATCCGGATATATTCTGTTACCTCTTCCTGCGTGTATTGGCAATTGTCTGATATAATCATCTTGAGATATTCCCAATTCGTGCAAAAATGGTTCTAAAAGTTCCCGTTCAACATCCCTTTCGCACGTAAGCGATAGATTTTTTTTGATGGTAGGCTTATATAATTGTGGTAGATTTGGTATCTTTCCGCCCTTTTCTTTAATCATTCTAATCAATTCTTGATAATCTTCTGAACTCATTTGCCATCCATTTACGCCTTGAAAATTTTTTCTGACAAGTGGATGTTTGGAAAAATACTTATTTGTTTTTAATTCTTTCAAACTTATATGCGGTATCTGTACTTCATCCGTTATATACGTGTTACTGTAATAATGAAAAAACGGGTCAATAACACCATCTATTTGAGCTCTCCATATTGAAGTAATAGCACTAACCGGAGATATTTCGTACATTACAAGTATATCTCCTTTCTTTGTTTCTGCATTGGCTTGCCAAAAATCGATTTTCCATTGTTGCTTTCTATCAGCCGTTAAGGTTCCGCCAATAAACCAGGCTTGAGCCGGTTCGGGCATTTTGCTTTCTTTTTGCTTGGTAAGATTTGAGGCAAAGTCATATAAAAAGGCGCATAATTCGGAGGGTGAGAGATTATTTTCAATTCTGAAATCATAGAACACACGGCATAAATCCATATAATACATGCAACGTGCTTTGTAATCACTTTTCTTTGGGGGTTCAGGAAGTTCTATTTCAAAATAATCAGCAATCCTGTTTAGGGTGAGAAAATTGTAAATAAAGAGATTTGGGAAATAGTATTCAGGAGAAAAAAAGTACAGGGCATAGGATATTGAGGTATTTATTGATAACATCATTTCATAGTCCCCATATCCAATATGACATTCTATATCGTGTGAGCCGCTTTCGTATATTCCATTATACATGACGCTCTCGAATAACTCTCTGGCTTCTTTTAAACTTTTAGGCTTCTCATACTCAGAAACATTATAGCAATATGCCGTCTCAGAAATATCTACAATATCTTTCGCTTGTTCATATAAAACTTGGTTGTGTAATTTAAGATGTTTTTTGACATCAATTTCCAATTCGACATCAAAAGACTTAATGGTTTTCTTTCCATTATCTGATTCCTTATATAGATTCCAAACAAATTGAGATAGTTTCATATTAGTTAGTTTTCAAAATCGTTGTTTTCTGATATATAGCTCTTATCTCTTATTACGATTTCAAAAGATTACCAATGCTGTAATTCATTTGAATTTGCATACAAATATAGCACAAAAAATCGTATTTGGAGAGTTTGATTTTCTTTTGGACTTTTTCTTGTCCGCGGCGGCGGCGTCGGCAACTTCCTGCATAGTTACAGGACGTTGTTCGTCCGTCGGTTCATCGTCCTGTAGAAAACGGTATGTCATGTCTATATCCTTGCTCATCGTCATTCGGAAATGGACTCCAGCAGCTCAGCCAGTTCTTTATCGGTTAAGGTTTCCTTTTCCGATTTGTCGTATATGGCAAGCAGGTAAACCGTAGAATCTTTGACCGCAAAGTTGGTAATAATACGTCCGCCACCCGATTTGCCTTTCCCTTTTGAGGCAATGGATATACGGATTTTAAAGCAATGGTTACCCAATGGAATGCCTGATTCGGGGTTCTCTGCAAGTTTTCGGGACAGATCCCGAAGCTCGTTTTTGAGCGACGCATATTTCCTTACCAGCCTTTTTGCCTGTCGCTCGAACACTTCAAGGGATTTTACGCTATAACTCATTCAGAAAATCTTCCACATTGCGGACTTTCTTTTTGCCTGCCCTGATTAATTGCATTTCTTCGACAGCTTCTCTCACTTCCGACATCAGCTTAGCCTTACTATCGGCGAGCATTCTTACTTTCACGTATGAAATGTGATTCAATACCTCCAATAAGTAAGGCGCTTTTGCATCGGGTATGTCTATCAATACTTTCATTGCACTTCCTTTTATTTTACGTTGTAAAGGTAATGTTTTTTTCGATACGAGGGGAAAGATTTTCCACAACCTTTTTAAATTCTCGGTTCATGGCTTCAAAACCTAATCGGGTATTTTCAAATTTGAAGAAAGGGACTAAAAGGCCATTGAATTTTTCGCTTTGTTTGAATGTTGTTGTGCCGTTGTTGTTGTCTATTAAAAGCAATTGGTGTTCTCCGTCAAATAAACCGGGGATGATTAAATGACCAATCCACCTTATCTCTTTATTTCGTTCGAATGTTAGGACTTTAGGTTTGAATGTCATTCCCTTTTCGCCCTGAGGGACAACGCGAACCGTTATTCTATTGCCCACTTTCACCTCTCCCTTTACCATTTTCATAAAGGGATTCCAATGGGGATAATTGGTGAAATCTTCCAGGATTTTCCAGGTATTTTCCGGTGTTTCGTTGATTTGAATTTCCGTATGGATACAAAAACCGTTTTTCTTCTTTTCCCTCTCCATTTGTTGCCTGTTTTTAAATACGTTCATTACACTTCCTTTTATTTTGCTATAAAGGTAATGAATTTATTTGTTCAACATTAAAACCGTTCTACCAAGGCGGCATACACTTTGGTCGTGGTGGCTCCTTTTGCCCCTATTGCCAAGAATTGGATGTGAAAGATGTCGTTGCTGTTGTCGTCGAACAGCCATACTTCATTCCTCTCTTCGGTACTCATATCATTGATGGGTGAAAAGTCTCTGTAATTCTGATAATTGCTCGAATCAAAAGATGCCGTGTTCACATCATTCGAATATCCGTTGTCCGTAGGTTGCTGCCAATACTGCGCTAACTGATAATGGTATTTCCACACATCCGGGTTGGAAGGCGGCCCAGTCAATCTGAACTGAGGCAGGGCATAGTCTGGTCCATTATGGCCGACAGCCATCGTAGCCTCTATGAAATGATTCGATACGGGCAGGTTTGGCTGGGGTGCCGTGCTTGCATAGAGGGTTTTTTTCACGTCTATCTCGTTTTGCACGATTTCTCTGTCTCTGATGTGATTCCACATCTCACCGTTCCACACCATAATGCCTGTTTTTAAGGTCTGGCTCTCTGTCAGGTTATATACTACCAGCCCTGTATGTTCCTTTTTTTGAGCCTCGGTAGCCCCGGCAATCATGGGGGCAAGGTCGGTATGGCTCACCAATTGCATGCGGGGCATCAACAGCCCTTTTCCTGCATTTTTACCCCCTGCTACCGCCGCTACGATATCTTTCAGTTGCAGCAAGGCGCCCTCCGCAGGGTCTTCGGCTATTCCGATGGTCACTTGCGCATACAGGCAGGGGACGATTGTCAGACACAGAAGCAGTAGTTTTGTTTTTTCGATGACTCTCATGCGGGTTATTTGTAATGGGTTAATATTCTGTTACTATTACGGCATATATCGGCGTTGTAAGACCTGACGTAGCTATGAGAAAGAGTATTTTGTATGCGTGACTGTTTTTGACGTCGGCCAACCAGACCTCACACCGCAGGTCATTCTTCCTCAGAGTGCCGTCGTGAAATGCTTTCCAGCCAAAATTGGTTGAATTAAAGCCTGTACTCTTACTATCGAATGTGAGGCCAATGTTACTATTTGTTGAGTTTTTCTCATCCCAGAATCGGGTGATGTTGTACCAATACTCGACAGATGTTTCCGGATTCGCGACGAGCCGGTATTGCGGCTTCTTATCAGTAGGGTTAATTCTAAAGTCAAATACTCCCATACGCACGGTGGGCGTATTGCTATCGGTCAGCGTAGCGGCTTTCACCACGGCTTTTTGGGTTGATATTTTTGATGTTTCGGATACGGCGTCCCATTGGTTCCATGTCGTGCCGTCCCATTCGTATATCCCTTCAGCCAGTGAACCTGAGGTGTTTATATTATATACCAAAAGGCCGGTCAGCTCTAATTTTTTATCTGTGTCGGCGCCCGGTGAGAGAACCGTTATATCCGACAGGCTGTTCAGCGCTACGCGGGGGAGCAGCAGTCCGCCGCTGGAAGCGGTTGCTTCGCCCGTACCCGGACTGGCGTCGTGTTCTTTGATTTGCAATAAAGCCGCCGGTTCGGACATCGTGGGCGAACCGATAACGACCTGTGCCTGCAAGCCGGAGGAAAGAAACAGGGAGAAACAAAGGCAGAGGGTTGTTTTCTGTAAAGATAGCTTCATTTTCAGTTTGTTTTAACCGTTAATATTTTTGGGCGACAATCAAAAACGTCTTGGTGGCATTTGAAGAGTTGGGGCCCAGGAACATAAACTGCACCTGATAGATATTGTCATTCTCCAAATCTGCTAACCACATCTCATTTCTTTCCGGATATAAATAGCGTATCGCATCGTGGCAATTCGTCCAGTCGTTGGCGTTACCGCTATATATCTTGAGGATAAATCGCGAGCCGGTGATAGTTGTAGCGTCAGTCCCTACTATCTGATCATAATACTCGTTCACTTGCCAATAGTGTGTTGCGGCATTGGAGCCTGGAATCCGCCGGAATTGTGGAGAATAACTATTGGCTGGTGTTGACGCCATGGTTATCCGGAACTCAAAAATCCCCAGTGTAAGGGTTTGATTTGCATCGGGTTCCTTTGCCTGGTACATCACTTTGGCGGCGGTAGAGCCTTCTGTTTTCGTTATCTTGTTCAGCATCTTCCATTTTTCGCCGTCCCACTGATAGACGCCCTTTTTCAGTTCCAGGCTTGCTTCCTCTCTTACGTTATATACCAGCAGGCCTCTATGGTCTTTTCCCTGCTCCAGGGTTATGGTTGGGATGAGCGTAAAGTCGTCTGTACCGTTAAGCTCCACCCTTGGGAGGAGGAGGCCGCCGGTTGTTGCAGTCGCTTCTTTCGAACCCGGGAGCGGTTGCTGATCCTTGAGCTGCAACAGGGCAGCTTCCTCGGGGGAATTCACCAAGCCAATAGTTACCTGCGCATTCAAATTGAAACTGAAAAGGAATGTGGCGACCAGTAGGACTTCGGCGCTAAGCTTAAAATTAATACACTTCATTCTAAATAAATCAATCGTTATTATTACTTGTGGTAGCTATATAACAACTATATACCGTCTATTACCGAGTGCAAAAATACAGGATTATAATGAGTTTATTTCGTTCATTCATGTTAAATAGTTGTATATAATCATAAAGAAGAGTGAAAAGGGTGCAATTGACCCAGGGTCGATTTTCAATTCAAATTGTCGCGGTGGCTGAGCCTGTCGAAGCCTGATATAATAGTAACCCCAAATTATAACAAAATGTCAAAAACAGGGATGAAATTGCGTGTGTTGACAAAATGTCAAAAATAGACCCTCAAAAAGTCGCTTTTTTTCCCCGAAATCCCTCCGTGAATGAAAAAAATGGCGGAATTTGAGGGTTTGGAAAATACGATTTGTTAGTTATTTAAGCTTTTATGTATCGAAATCGTATTAATTGGTCTATTTTTCTACCATTTATTTGCGATTTAACTGAAATTAGCATGAAAATGACAATTCGGATTAGTCA
>JAISSD010000248.1 GCA_031273295.1 Prevotella sp. | reverse complement strand
ATCTCGAAGAATGTTTCGGAGCCAGACTCCTGGTTGTCATTGTCCGGATTGCCGTCGGAAGTCAGGTTGTTTATATCGAACCGCGCCACCCGGTGACGCAGGACAATCGTCTGGGACGGGAGGGTAGAGGTGGACAAGCTCTCTATGGTTGTATAGCCCACCATCAGCATGTTGCTCCCGGAAACCGGATCGGTACCGGTATTGGTTGCAACTGCAGAGGTAAAATCATCGATAGTGGTCTGGCCGACAACAAAGTTGTCCGTGATGTTGCCGCCAACGTTGGCAATGGCATAAAATGTATAGTTGGCATTGTTCGATGTAAAGTCGTTCACGTCGAAAATTACCGATCTGTCGCCGGCTTCCGTCCATGATGCCGATTTCCTTGCCTTCAACACACCGTCCGAATCCTCGAACATGTAAATCGTAACGTCGTTAATCACGGCTTCGTCACCGACCGCATCCACAGGGCTGTCTTCGTCTGCGGTTGCACCTGCATAGGTCACGCTTCGACCGGGAGCGGGAAAACTGAAAGTCAAAGTCCCTGTCTGGCCAATTGTCTCCGGCCTGGAGACAGACTCCTCGCTGCTGCAACCGGACAACAATCCGGAAGCAAGAAGGATTACTGATAGAATCGCTTTTTTCATAAGTTTTGAATTTAGTTAATGAGTTTTATTGTGACAATTATCCAACAAATATATTCAATCCGGGTGGATAAGCAATTACAGATTTCCGCCTTTTTATATTCAATTAGCGGAATTCGGGATTGGAATCAAATGAGGAGGCTGTTTTTTATGCCTGTGACGTCATCCAAGCCTGGCTGGTCTTCTCTTCAAGGCAATTTAAGGAGTTTAAGGAGTTTAAGGAGTTTAAGGAAAATGAGGAAGCTGAAACATCTGCTCAAACCGGCGCATGTCATTTCGACTGAAAGGAAGAGTCTGCCAGCCAACCGCACAATACCAACTTGGCTGCTCCCGTCCTTTCGGATTTGACGGCGAGGCAATTAAGGAATTTAAAGAATTTGAGGAAATTGAGGAAATTAAGGAAGCTGAGGAAGCTGAAACATCTGCTCAAACCGGCGCAGGTCATTCCGACTGAAAGGAAGAGTCTGCCGGAAAAGCCCGACGGGAAACTCTTGCCGTTTACTTTTAAAGTTCTCCCAAAACAAAATTGATACGTTATAGCCGCCTGAAACAAAACTTTCAAACTAATTTTACTACTTTTGTTTTCAATTAAAATACCTTGCGGTAAAAATTCGAAGTATCGGATTTTGTAACCCGCAACCAAGATATAAACAAATGCATAAGTCCGGATTCGTAAATATAGTAGGCAACCCCAACGTAGGTAAATCGACATTGATGAACCTGTTGGTCGGAGAAAAAGTATCCATCATCACATCGAAGGCGCAAACCACGCGCCATCGCATATTAGGTATCGTAAATACGGAAGATCACCAGATTGTGTACTCCGATACTCCCGGGGTGTTGCGGCCTAACTATAAATTACAGGAGTCCATGCTCAATTTTTCCATGTCTGCATTGGGCGATGCGGACGTTTTGCTATACATGACCGATGTAGTAGAGAAAACAGACAAGAATGAAGATTTCCTGCATAAAGTACAGAATGTAGACGCTCCGGTACTGCTTTTAATCAACAAGATAGACCAAACCAATCAACAAGATCTGGAAGCGCTGGTGATGCGATGGAAAGAACTGTTGCCGAAAGCCGGAATATATCCGATATCCGCCTTAAACAAATTTAATGTCGACACCGTAAAGAAAAAAGTTTTGGAGCTGATTCCCGAATCGCCTCCGTACTTCGATAAAGATACGCTGACCGACCGTCCTGCGCGGTTCTTTGTGACTGAAATTATCCGTGAAAAGATCCTTCTCTATTACCAGAAGGAAATCCCTTATGCAGTGGAGGTCGTCGTCGAGGAATTTAAAGATAAAAAAGACATTATAAACATAAAGGCTTTGATAATCGCCGAGCGCGATACACAAAAAGGCATCATCATAGGGCATAAAGGCGCTGCGCTGAAAAAAGTCGCCACAATGGCACGCAAAGACATGGAGCGTTTTTTCAACAAAAAGATATTCCTTGAAATATACGTCAAAGTGGAAAAAGACTGGCGAAGCAGGGATAATCTGCTCCGCCAGTACGGGTATCGTTTAGATTGAGTCTTTGGAAAGCGTTTAAATTTCCAGTCAATGAAGCATTGGCTCTTAAAATCATATTTCCGGGAAATTTAAACAGACTCTTGTTCATCTATCGAAAATCCGACTGATTCGAGGTCGTCCCAAAAACGGGGATAAGATTTTGTAACCACATTCGGATGCGCGATATTGATATGCTCCAATTTGATTGCCGCCGGAGCAAAAGCCATTGCCATACGGTGGTCTTCATACGTTTTTATCACGGATCCCGCCTCCGGTTCGCACCTTTCGCCGTCCCATTCCAGAATACTGTTTTCACTATCGTACAACAGGTATCCTAACTTTTTCATTTCGGTTTTCAGCGCTTCTATACGGTCGGTTTCCTTTATCTTGAGCGTCTGCAAACCGGTAAACATGAATGGAATGCCCATCATACAGCAAGCGACAACAAAAGTCTGCGTCAAATCAGGCTCATTCACAAAATTGTGAAACATCTTCTTTATTACTTTTCCTGTTTTGGCCAGTATAACGCCGTCTTTAGTATATTCAGTCGCTACGCCCAAGTCAAGAAACAATTCGGCAACTTTGGAATCTCCCTGCATGCTGTTCCCGAACAAACCTTTCAGCTCTATATGAGCATCGTCGGCAAGGGCGGCCATCTCGTACCAGTATGATGCAGCCGACCAATCCGACTCTACCGTGTAATGCGTCGCTTTATACTTTTCCGGATGTATCTTTATTGTTCTTCCATCCCAGTGAGCCTTCACACCATACCGGGCCATCATACCCAATGTAAGTTTAATGTACGGCACAGATATAATATTTCCTTCCAGATGTATTGTCAATCCCTTGTTCATGGAAGGCGCTACCATCAACAACGCGGATATGAATTGAGAACTTACATCTCCGGACAAATAGATTTCGCCTCCGTCAAGCGCGCCCCCTTTGATCCTCAACGGCGGATACCCCACCTTGCCCAGATATTGAATATGCGCGCCCAACGAGGCCAGCGCATCTACCAGAAGATGAATGGGCCGCTCCTTCATCCGCTCTGTTCCCGTTATGATCCATTCACCCGGAGTAATGGCAAGAAATGCAGTCAGAAAACGCATGGAGGTACCGGCCGCTTTTACGTCTATCAGGTTACTGCCCGACGCAAAAGCCTCGACCATTACATTGGTATCGTCGCAATCCGACAGATTGACGATATCCGAAGCGCCCATGCTCAAAGCGTTTAATATAAGAGCCCTGTTACTGACGCTTTTTGAAGCGGGAAGCTGTATAACCGAATTTATGGCATTTGGAGCCGTGATTTTATATTGCATATCATGATTATTAATAAGACTGATTGGATGATGCTCCTGTTATTCATTTATATTCCAAAATATCCGGAATCAATTATTTAAACTATTGGCGCCCAGGCATATTGGCGCATTAAAAGATCATCCGGTGTTGCGCATACCGGCGGCAATTCCCGAAATTGTGATCATCAGAGCCAATTCCAGTTCCGACGAATGCTCGTCGTCTTTTCTTGTCCGGTGCAACAATTCCACTTGGAGAAGATTCAGCGGATTCGTATAAATATTGCGCATGGCGATATTCTCTGCAATTTCAGGCAGGCCTTCCATCAGGTACTCATCCTGAGATATTTTCAATACCGTATTCATATCGCTTTCCAACTGGCTCCTCAACTTCTTGCCCAGACTCTGCAACTTTGTTTCCACAAGCCTTTCGTCATAATATTGCGACATGCGCGGGTCGGCTTTGGCAAATACCATTTCGAGCATGCTGATACGGGTTCCGAAAAACGGCCAGTCTTTATACATCGCTTTCAATGTATCCATTTTCCCTTTGTCTATCACTTGTTGCAAAGCGTCTCCTGCTCCGAGCCATGCAGGGAGCATCAGCCTGTTTTGCGTCCACCCGAATATCCACGGTATCGCGCGAAGGCTCTCCACGCCCCCGTTCGGACGGCGTTTTGCAGGACGTGAACCCAATGGCAAACGGGCCAGTTCCGCCTCAGGCGTGGCCTGATAAAAATACGGGATAAAATCGGGATTTTCGCGAACCAGACTCTGATAGCTATTGCATGAAATAACCGAAAGCTCATCCATCAAATCCCTCCATTCCTGCTTGGGCGCAGGAGGCGGAATCAGATTGGCTTCCAAAATCGCATCCGTATACAGCGACAATGTTTTAATCGCCAAATCAGGCAAGCCCAATTTAAACCGTATCATTTCACCTTGTTCCGTGACGCGGAGACCGTCTTTCAACGAGCCGGGCGGTTGTGAGAAAAGGGCTACTTTGGCAGGGCCTCCGCCACGACCGACAGTACCGCCGCGACCATGAAATAATGTAAGGGCGATCCCGGCGTCCCGACATGTCTTGATAAGCGCTTCCTGCGCATGGTATTGCGCCCATCCGGCTGCAAGAGAACCTGCGTCTTTAGCCGAGTCGGAGTAACCGATCATTATCATTTGCTTGTTCTTTATAATACCCTTGTACCAATTGACAGCAAATAACTGCTGCATAATATCATTGGCGTTGTTCAGGTCATTCAGCGTTTCAAACAATGGCGTCACCGGCAAAGTGTATGGACAATCCGCTTCTTTCAACAACAGATATACGGCAAGAATATCCGAAGGCGTCCTTGTCATCGAGATAACGTAAGTGGGAATCGAACCGACCGGGCTTTGCGCTATCACCCGGCAAGTGTCAAGCACTTCTTTTGTCCGGGGACTTGGCTCCCAGTTGCGGGGAATGAGCGGACGCTTCGAATTAAGCTCTTTTATCAAAAATGCCTGTTTATCTTCTTCCGTCCACATTTCATAATCTCCCAAACCAAGATAACGGGTTATTTCGGACAGAGCCTCGGTATGTATTGCGCTTTCCTGGCGAATATCAAGCTGAGTCAATGTCAGCCCGAAACAACGCACCCGGCGCATGGTGTCCAGCAGCTTGTCATCGGCAATGATTTCCATTTTACATGCGACAAGCGATTTGTAACACTCATAAAGCGGTTCCCACAGCTGCTCGTTGTGAATAAATATATCGCCGCTACATTCGGGATGCTTACCTTCGATGCATGCATCCAGATAAGCAAGCGTGTTTCTTAATCCGGTTCGCAGCCTTTTCATCAATTCGCGATACGGCTCCTGAACCTCGTAATCCTTGATATAGTCCCTGAATTCAGAGGTACATGTCGCCATTGAAAGTTCTTTTACCAGAACTTCGATATCTTCAAGAAACAATCTGGCGGCCCTCTTTCTGCTGTCCAGCAATACTTCATGGGTAACCTTCGCCGTCACATTGGGATTACCGTCGCGGTCGCCTCCCATCCACGATGAAAAATGTATCGGACGCGCGTCTACCGGCATCTTGTAGGATATTGTGTTCCTTATTTGTTCGTCCAGTTCACGGATATATGCAGGTACTGCTTTCCACAAGCTGTTTTCAACCACTTCGTACCCCCATTTTGCTTCTTCATTCGGAGTCGGTCGTTTTTGGCGGATTTCGTCTGTGTGCCAGTACTGGGCTATAAGTTGTTTTAATCTGCGTAATATCTGTACTTTCCGATAACCGGCCAAATCATTGTGATCCAGTTGAACCAGGCAGCAATCAACCTGATTCAGGTTATTGATAAGCGAACGCCTGTTTATTTCTGTGGGATGCGCGGTCAACACCAAATCGATGGAAATATTCTCTATTGCATTGATTATCGCTTCATCGCTCAGGTTCGCCGCTTTTAATTTCCTGTATATCCCGGGGAAATCGACCGGATTTTCCGCACCTTGGGCATGAGGCGATACGCTGTTGTACTGCTCGGCAGTATTCGTCAAATTCAGAAATTGGTTGAAAGACCGTGCGACAGGCAGAAATTCCTCGTCTTTCAGATTCTGAAGCGTCTTTACCAGTGATCTATGCGCTTCAATATCTCCTGAATGCGAGGCTTTGGAAAGCCTGCGGATTGTTTCGATCAGATCAACCATCTCCTGTCCCTTGGCTTCGCCGATTGTTTTACCCAGCATATCGCCAAGCAGTTTGATATTGTTGTGCATCAAGGATTGCTGCAAATTATTCATAGTCTACCATTAGTTAATGATTCTGTTCTGCGTTTATTCATAAACACCGGAAACAACCTGATGTTTTCACTATTGTTGAATTGTCGGGAATCAGTTTCCGGATCAAATATTCAAAACTTCTCTCCCATTCGGCAAAGAAGAATATCTTTATTCATTAATCAGCGTAAATAATTCTTCTGCGGCTTCGCGAGGCCCGTTTTTGCTTTGGCCTTCTATGGCGAGCGACGTATAGATCTCGCCTATCTTCACTCCGTTTTCAGCCATATCCGTAAAGTACTCCCTGATAAGCCTGCCTGCCAGTTCCTGTTCCTGAACAGGCCCGAACGGATTGGCGAAGTAAGACGTTACCAGGCCTTTTTCGGTAGTGGTTCCCTTCGCTTTACGGGCTCCCGCTTCGAATACCTTGATGGCTTCGTCCAAACCGGAGAAGAATTTTATCCTGGTATCCGATTCGGTATAGTTGTTTGCATAAAGGAAATAATCCACTTTATAGCCTTTCATGATAACATCGTATGTGGCGGCCGGTATGGTTATACGAGCGTTAATTTTGTCGGGATTCGTATAGATCCCCCTTTCCAGCTGCTCGAAAGCATACATGGGATCAAGATCGTCAATGCGGACAAACGCCCCGATTTCCGTGCCATATCCCTTGATTGTCCCGTCCGCCTCTTTTTTCAGGTAGCCCATATCGTCGAATATGATACGCATGTGGCGGATGTATCTTTCATTCAATGTACGGAAAGCTTCCAAACTTTCCGATTTACCGGCTCCGCTATCGCCCATAATGATAATATTCGCTACTTTCCCGTTTTTCAAAGCGATATTTACCATCGCTCCATGTATCGGTAATCGCTGATTTTCCATTTGCTTCACATTATGCAGCGTGAGCAGCATTTTCTTCATATATCCGAAATAGTCTATATCGTCGCAATGGTTGGCATAACCGATAAGAATATCGTTTTTCCTGTCTTTATGGTAGAATGTGCGTTTTTCTTCATGTCCGTCAGGATATCCGAAAACATAAATAATATCGGGCTTTTTACCGATGTATTCGCTCTCTTTCGCCAGTTCAAACAGATTTGACAACGCAAAACCATGAACCATAAAGTCTTTGTGGAAATAAACAAAAGTCAACATGTTTCCGACTTTGGCGGGATACAGAAACCAATCGTCCCCGTTCAGTACAATGTTTTCGACAGGATTTATACTATGCTCCCGAAAAACGCCGTCCCGTGTATTCCTTTTTGTGTAAGAAATAAACGGAGGATTGAACATTACAGATGTGATAAACGGAATCGGAGCCAATCCGTTATACTCCACAGGGCAGTTCCAGTTAATATCGCCAAGCGTAAGGGCCGCGTTTGCTCCTGCTGTCAGTTGACGGTATACCTTGTGCTGGTACCCCATTACGGTTTCTTCTATGCGGCGATAGATGGAAAGTATCAATTCATTGAACAATTCGTTCGCCTGCATAAAACGCACGCTCTGCAAGCCGCTTCCTATCGAACTGTTGTGTACGATGGTATAGCGTTCGAGTCTGCGCCAGAAGCTATAAAGCAATTCTATCAGTTCTATAAACAAGTCTTTATCATTGAAGAAGACGGCATATCTGTTATGTACGTTCTGCACTTCGTCGGGATTGCATACAGTGAGCAGTTTGAATGCTTCCATGAGCGTTTTTTCAAAGACCTCGTCGTTTTTGAATTCTTTTATATAATATTCGTAGATAATAATTTCGTCTTTCTTCAATTTCTGAATAAAGACTTCTATAACTCTGTGAAATCCATAACTGTTAAGTATTTTCTGCCGCGTATCGCAAAATTTCAGAGTAAAATTGATTATTGCTTTACCTTCGCCTAGAGTAAATTCTTGTAACATGTCTGATTTTGTTTATTATTTATAGTGATGAATAAAAAATGCTTCCAACTGTTCTATTGACTGCAAGAAAATTATAGTTCCATTCTGGTGAAAAATCCCGAAAATCACAGGCAAGGTAATACTTTTTTTTTGAAACTGCCAAGTATTTATTTATTTTTCATGCCATAAATATTTGATTATCCGCACACCCTCCGGTCTATGATCTTCCTGACTTCGACAATGCGTCACCCTAATCGATTTTCCAGAAATCAGGGTCGAACAAGCGGGCGATGGACTTGTGCCGAGCCGTCAGAAGCATGGTTTTGGTTAGCGTTTCACCGCTTG
>JAISSD010000236.1 GCA_031273295.1 Prevotella sp. | reverse complement strand
ATCGGACAGGTCAGGACCAGTATTTACGACAGTGAGGGCAACTTCGTGCTGGAAAAGGCCATGAAAACGCCTCAGGATGTGACCCTGTCGCTTCCTCCGGGCGCCTATACGGCTGTTTGTTGGGGCAATGCCCTTGACAATACGGAGATAGACGGCGTTACCGAGGGGAGCGTTATAGACGACGGCAGGGTTTATCACCCGAACTATGGCGGCGCAAAGACCTATGCATACGGGAGTCACGTTCCCGCCAATGCGATACCCACCAACGATTCCCTGTATTACGGGAAGGCGACATTCACAAAGATCCTGTATCAGGATTTACGGGTGACGGTGGTATTCAAGCCGGCCCACATCAAGATGAAAGTGACGGTGCAGGGATTGCCTAACACCAGGGCGGGCACGCCTTCGCAGGATTATCCCGTCATACGGGTCAACAAACTGAAAGCGGTGTACGATTTTGAAATGAACACGCTGGGGGACTTTGTGTCCTACTACCCGCGGGTAGCGGTGACCGCACAGGACATGGCGGTGTCGTATTTCGACGTGTTGCGTTTTGCCACTGACAACCCCGTGACGATAGACGTGGTCACGAACGCCAACAACGACAAGGTGCTCCACAGCATCAACCTGAAGGAAGAAATGAGGAAAAGCAACCTGACAGTCACCGACGGGGAAGAGGTTTCCATTTCCATAGAGATTGCATTTTCGGACATAGGCAACGTGACGGTTACCCTTCTTGGATGGGAAAACACGCCTGTCACTCCGGGACTGTGAGTTTAAAAAAGGACATAACAGCGGGGTTTCCCCGTTCAGATATATAAATGCTTGTAATATTTATATTATATAAATGAAACGAATAAACAACATAACAGCAGGCTTCCTGCTGCTGGCGGCCATCATTTTGTCGGGTACTTCGTGCAGGGAAGAGATTTGCGAGACGGTTTCGAACCCCGGAGAAAAGGAAGTGACAATCCACCTGGCATTGCCTGCCGACTTGAAGGCGGCCCCCGGCTCTACCTATTTGTCCGAAGTTGCCGAGAGAGCGATAACCGGCGTTACCGTGCTGGCATTCGTTAAAGATGCCAGCACGACGGGACAGGGGAAATTTTATTTCAGAGACTCGTATGCGGGCACGAATATAGACCAGTCGTTAATAAATGGGACTGAGGCGCCTGCTGCTTTCAAGGTCAAGCTGAAGCCGTACTTTAGCAGCGATCAACGCCTGGTTATTCTGGCCAACTACGCGCCTCCCGCAACGATCACCGTCGGCATGGAGCTTGGGGAGGCATTGGAAAAGATGACAGTCGATGAAACTAACGGAGGGTGGGATGATACCAGGCTTGTCCTCCCGATGGCCGCCGTCACCGGCCCAATAAGTATTCCTATTGAGGCAGAGACCGCCACGATAGGCGCCCTGGGCGGTTTGATTACAAGTCCGATTCAGATGATACGCATGCTGGCGCGTATCAACGTCACGCTAGGAAGCAATGTAGACACAGACAAATTCGAGCTGGAGAGCGCCTGTATCTACAACCGCAAAACCAAGGGGTTTGTTTCCTATAAAGCTCTCGACTCCGAGTATTGGGACGGGTCAGGTACAGTGAAAAAAGCTTGGGTGCCGTCTGGTACAAATGTCTTGACGCCAACGAAGTCCTACGGCATCACCGGCGCGAATGCAATAGAACGCAGTATCTATACTTTCGAGGCTGGGGGAGTTACCGGCGTCGCTAACAAGAAAGACGCTACCGCCATTATAGTGGGAGGAAAATACGAAGGTGTATCAGGCTTTTACCGGGTAGATATTGCCGCCGACGGAAAACCAAGCGCCGGCGCCTACGGTGAAATTCTGCGCAACCACTCCTACAACATCGTGATACAGAAGGTTGAGCATGCCGGCGCACCGGACGCGGAGAGCGCTTTCTACGGAGTCGTAAGTGTGACCGCCTCTGTCTCGGTTTGGGATTTGATCAATGCTCCTGTGGTAATCGATAACAATCAATTGAAAATCAGCAAGACGCAACTGAGATACGATGGGGTAGGCACCAAGTCGCGTTCGGTTACTGTAACTGTCTCGGATGGCGTTGCTTGGACAGCCTCGACTTCTACCGTCTGGATAACAAATTCATCCGGGACAGGGGCAGACGCTTCTACAGGGACAAGGGAAATAGGCTCCGGTACCGGAGCCGGGTCTCTGGCATTCAAAGTGAATGCATGTTCTTCCGGCACTCGCAACGGTACTATTACCGTGACGGCGGGTAATATCACAAAAACGATTAATGTTTTCCAGTACGGGAAAGCGGCTGTAATACTTTCTTCCAATACTGGCAAAGGTACGGCTGTAGGGGCAAAAACTTTTACCGTCAGCCATATGGCCCCATGGTCTGCGGTAACAACAACAACAGTTCCGACGGGGTGGTTATTGTGGACTACCGGCGCTACGTATACTAACCCTACTGGTGTATATAGTTATTCCACTGCCACTTCAACAACGGCAACGTTCTATAAGAGTACTACTGTCACAACTCCAAGTTCGATAAATATAAAATTCTCATGCATTCCTGATAGCACCGGCGACATGGAGTTTGATGATATAAACACCACTTTGAGTTGGTAACAGGTGCTCTGTGTTCAGTGGAAGAAAGAATAAAAATACGATTGATGATCGGTTGAGGGAGACCCGGGGGTCTCCCGTCCTTTTGGATTACAGGTACGGAAGTTGATCTTGCAAGGATTAAACTGCGTTGCGTTGACTGTCAATAGCAAGTCGTTTACTTGAGAGCCGCGACCGGCAGATTAACGGACGCAGTGTACGGTTCAATCCTTTGCGATGGAGGAGGTTAAATGAAAACATGAAACTGACGGTATTGTATGTGTTGATAGCCGCTGTGTTCCTGTGTTTCGAATCGTGTCGAGACACAGGATTGCCTGCTTTTTATGTTCTCGAAGCGCATAGTCCTGCGGACGGATACGGGGATATACATGGCGCTCCGGTTGAAACGGATTCCGGAGAAGAAACAGAGCTTGCCGGCAATGATCTTGCACCTGCCGGAACTTATACAAAGCCGGACATGCAGGGCGCGCGCGCCCTCTGTAAAACCAGCGGTACGTTCGGCAGCACAACCGGAGGCATGTATTGTTCTTTCCTTAACCGTTTCGGCACAACCGGGGCGCTTGATATCCTGTCTCCAAAGCTGCTTTTTTTCCTGTTCATCGCTGGCATCGGGTCTCTGGCTCGCGCACTGGAACGAATAAATGACAGGAACCGGAACATGGAAAAGTGAAAAACAAATGAAATATGACAGAACGGGATCATGTTCAAAAGTTCCCGGGGACTTTCAGACGTCCCGCAGACTTGGGCAATTTGAATTGAAAATCGACGTCGTCAGATGCGCCCCATAGACCTGCGTTTTTCAATTATACCGTGTCCGGCATGGCTTTGTGCATGGAAGGCATATGGTAAAAAACGCATGAGCATATGAATTCCATATATATAATATTTATGCACACAAGTATGCCGCGTGAAGATGAAACACCGACGGCTTAAAGAACGGCTTACTACAAGGAATAAAAAAAGGAATGGTTGTCATCCCGACAACCAATCTTCATTGTTAACCTTAAATCTAATACTATGAAAAACACGTTACAAAGATACAGGGTGTTTTGGAATATTCCAAATAATTACAAGTGTTATTTTAACAGCTTAAATTTGTTTAACGGTGGGTGTCGTAATATTGGCTATATTGTTAAATAACCTTGTGTATTATGAACAAATAAAAACGGCGCATTCCGGCGCCGTTTTTTTATATAATACTAATATTCAGCTGTATATGATTACTTCTTTACAATATGCATTGTATCCGAGGCAATCATAAATTCTTCATCGGTTGGAACCACCATAACTTTTATTCTGGAATCAGGCGTAGTAATTACAGCCTCTTCTCCAAAAATCCTGCTGTTTTTTTTCCTGTCAAACTTTATTCCTAGAAATTCAAGGTCCAGACATATTTCTTCCCTAAGATAAACCGCATTTTCACCTATACCTCCGGTGAACAGCAAAATATCAACGCCACCTAAAGCGGCAGTATAAGCTCCTATATATTTTTTGATGCGGTAAGCAAATATATCATAGGCTAATTTGGCCTTGTCATTTCCTTCTGCAATGGCTGCGCGGATCTCCCGCATATCAGACGAAACTCCGGATACGCCTAACAAACCGCTATGTTTGTTTACCAGAGTAGAAATCGCTTGCGTCCCGATATTTTCTTTTTCCATGATGAACGAGATAATACCGGCGTCCACATCACCCGAACGTGTGCCCATCAGCAGGCCTTCAACCGGAGTCATACCCATTGACGTATCAACGGATATACCCCCTTTAATAGCGGCTATAGATCCTCCGTTCCCGATATGGGCCGAGATGATCCGTTGTTCCCCGTATGGAACGCCCAATATTTCGCATGCTTTGCGGGATACGTAGCGGTGGCTTGTTCCATGAAATCCATAGCGGCGTATGGCATATTTTTGATACAGCGAATACGGCAAACCGTACATATATGCTTTTGGCGGCATGGTCTGGTGGAAAGCCGTATCGAATACCCCAACCTGGGGAATATCCCCCATCAGTTCTTTCACGGCATAGATGCCGGCAAGGTTAGGCGGATTGTGTAACGGAGCGAGCTCTATACATTCTTCCATCTTTTTTACCACTTCATCGGTAATATAAACGCTACTGTTGAATTCTTCTCCTCCATGTACCACGCGATGGCCTACGGCGTCTATTTCGTTCAACGATTTTATGCAGCCGTATTTTGCGCTGAGCAGCACGCCCAGTATATATTCTATACCTGCCTGATGTTCCAGGATTTCACCTTCGAGTACGACTTTATCTCCATTTGGCAGGGGAAATTTGAGGAAAGAACCTTTCAGCCCTATTTTTTCCACGCCTCCCTGAGCCAGAATTTCTTTGCTTTCCATATCGAAAAGCTTGTATTTTATAGACGAACTTCCACAGTTCAATACCAGTATCTTCATGTTGTTAAATTAAATTGTTTGGTCCAAGTTGTTTCCCGGCCTCGTCATATACGTAGAATCCTCTGCCGGAAGATACCCCAAGTTGCTTGGAGCGATATAAACGCCACAATATGGGAGCGGCCTTGTATTTCTTGTCGCCATACTCGTGGAACATGTCTTCCATCAGCATCACAAGTTTCTCGATACCCACGATGTCGGCAAGGTGGAAGATACCATAGCGTTGTCCGTAGATAATAGTGAATTCTTTGTCTATGTCTTCAAGGGACGCCACATTTTCCATCCAGATATTACAGGCTTCGTTCAGCATTGTTATCATCAGGCGGAAACTCACAAAACCGCTGCTTTCGTGCACAGGAATCGGAGTATATTTTATCATGTTGGCAAACAGATATATCTTGTCCACTGCCTCCTGTGATGTGAATGCGCCTCTTACCACTTCCAATAAACGGGCGTCGGTATGCGTAATCGGGAAATGAAGGCTGATACAGCGGGCCTTGTAGGTCAGGTCAGCAGCCAGTTCGCTTATGATAACCGTAGTCGCGTTGGTCGCAATGATCGCGTCGGGAGCAAGCGCCAGCTCCAAATTCCTGAAAACTTCCTTGCGAAGCTCCGTGCTGCGCTCCCCGTTGGCTTCGTAACGAATACATTCGATAACAAAGTCGCAGCCCTTAAGATCCCTGTAGTTCAGGGAACCTTTGATGCGGCCCATGGTTGCACGCTTTTCGCCTTGAGTCAATCCCCAGTTTTCGATTTTGGTATCCAGCCCGTGACCAATATCTTTAAGCGCTTCCTGAATTCTTTCTTCCGAAACTTCGATGAAAACAACCTCCATTCCCGACAAAGCGGTAAGACTGACAATGTGCCTGCCGTCGCGTCCGCAGCCGACCACTCCGATTTTAGAAAAAAGCGACCGCTTTTTATGTTTGTTGCTTAATCCGTATTCCTCGATAGGTTCTATGATTTCTGCCATATTTAATTTGTTGATTATTGTTTGTTTTTTGCCGCTATAGCCTGATTTGCCGCTATGGCGGTCATATTGTAAACATCGCTTACAGAGCATCCGCGCGAAAGGTCGTTTACGGGAGCCGCCATTCCTTGCAGGATTGGGCCTATTGCTTCCGCGTTACCCAGGCGTTGAATAAGTTTGTATGCGATATTGCCAACTTCAAGCGAAGGAAAAACGAGAACATTGGCACGCCCAGCTACTTTACTGTCCGGCGCTTTCTGTTTCCCCACAGACGGAACCAGAGCCGCGTCGGCTTGTAATTCGCCGTCTATATTCATCGTAGGATCAAGTTTTCTGGCAAGTTGGGTAGCCTCTATCACTTTGTCTACCATCGGATGTTTGGCGCTTCCTTTTGTAGAAAAGCTTAATATGGCTACTTGTGGTTCTTCGCCTGCCAAAGCACGGGCTGTTTGGCCTGTAGCAACGGCAATCTCGGCCAGTTGTGTTGCGGTAGGATCCGGGGTTACGGCGCAGTCTGCCACTACGATCAATCCGTCTTTACCGTATTGCTTTTGGGTTGTGAACATTAAAAAAGCGCCTGATACAACGCTGATGCCGGGTGCTGTTTTTATGATTTGAAGAGCCGGGCGTAGTACGTCTCCTGTTGTATTTTGCGCGCCGGCTATTTCACCGTCGGCGTCTCCGTTCTTTATCATAAGGCAACCAATGTACAACGGGTCTTCCGCCAGTTTTGCCGCTTGTTCCATTGTCATGCCTTTTGCCTTTCTCAAGTCGAAAAGAAGATTGGCGTACACTTCTTTCTTTTCATAATTCCGGGGGTCAATAATTGTCGCCTTGTCTATATTCTTCAGATTTAAACTTGCGGCCAGATCTTTAACCTCCTTCGTGTTTCCTATCAGGATAATATCTGCCACTCCATCGGCCAACAACCGATCGGCAGCCGTAACAGTTCTTGCTTCTGTTCCTTCGGGAAGCACAATACGCTGTTTGTTTGCCTTGGCTCTTTCTACAATTTGTTTAATTAAGTCCATATAATAGATTTTTTACTTGTGTCCTTGTCCGGTATATCATAATCACTTTTTATACATCTCTTTTTATGCGTACGCAAATATACTAAAAATGCAACCCCCGGATTACATTTTTGAGAAAAATAATTGATGCAAAGGTAAAATATACCAAGACACTGTTTAAAAACGCTTGTGTTTTATTGTAAACAATTGAGCGCCGATTTGTTAATCCAGTTGATGTTTTGTGTTTTTGTGATTGTCAATCAAACAATTATAAGGGATGAACGGAATAACCTGTCCGGCTCTCGACATGTTGCAACATTAGCCGTAATAAACGATGTCTGCAAAACGGAAACATGACATGCGCTTCATTTTTGATGTCTTTTTTATCCGTTGAAAACGGGATGTCGATGGCGTGCTTCCAAACTCCGTGGAAATTTTTAAAAAAATCAATCAATCAATCAATCAATCAATCAATCAAACAATCAATCATTCATTCATTGCCAAATGGCTGTATGGGATATCTATTTTTAACTTTTGTTCAGGAAAAGCAATGCATGTAAAAAAATAACGCAAAAAGTTTGTTTGCAATAGAATGAAAACCTAAGGCTCAACTAATTTGTTTCTTTCAAGTAATTAAGTACTTTTGTATAACTAATTATGGTATATCTGATAACATACGATTTAAGAGTTCCGGGACGTGATTATACTCCTCTGTATAATGCGATAAAGAAATATGAGGATTGGCAGCATCCTGTTGAATCCACATGGTTTATTTCGAGTAATCACCAAGCTAATGATATATATAATTACTTATTTTCATTTATAGATTCGAATGACCGTCTCTTGGTTATTCAGGTAGATCGGATAAATAAGCAAGGTTGGTTAGCTAAAAGTTTTTGGGATTGGTTTAATTCAAAATAATCAAAATTTATGATTATAGAAATTTCTTTAGAAAATTTTAAATGTTTTTCAAAATCTGACCCTATAAAATTATCGCAGTTCAATTTATTAACAGGGATAAATGGCAGAGGAAAATCTTCTGTTCTCCAGTCTCTTCTATTATTAGCGCAATCATTTGATAGCGAAAATAGCTTGAACTATCTAAAAATAAATGGTGTATATGCCTCCTTAGGTACATTTAAGGATATATTAAACAGATCGTCTTTGTCAAGGTCGTTCACGATTAGTTTCAAAACGAATGATGCTTTCGAAAATGATTTGCATTGTGAGTTCTCAGAATATCCTGAAAAGAACCGATTGGCTAATTTAACCGGTTTGCTAGTTAATGGCCGTGATTATTTTGACGCTCCATCTTCGGCAGATCCAAATGAAGGAAACATTTCAGTAGCGAAGACATTAGGTGTAACATCTTCTATCACAGGCTTGCACCAATTGAAAAATTTATATTTTATTGCTGCGGATCGCCAAGGACCTATTAA
Source organism: Prevotella sp. (assembly GCA_031273295.1). Lineage (GTDB taxonomy): Bacteria > Bacteroidota > Bacteroidia > Bacteroidales > Dysgonomonadaceae > Dysgonomonas. Next base: position 2,943 of record JAISSD010000236.1, on the reverse strand, counting down.
TTATGTAGAAAGAGATGATAATATCTTTGATAATAATATTGGTATAAAAGGGGAACATGTTATTAATGTCCTTTCTGCAAAAGGAAGTGAATTTATATCACATGTTGAAAAAGCTATGTCTTTTGTGCTATCTGGAGCTTCTATAAGGATTCCGGAATCACCAAGCAATATAATTGAATTATTTATTGATTCAATAAATAATAGTGGTGGATATATGCCTGTTAATGTTGGCTTTGGTTATAGTTATATTTTACCAATCATTCTTACAGGCCTGTTTGCAGAGGAAAACAGTATAATTATTATAGAAAATCCAGAAGCTCATTTACACCCTAGTGCGCAATCCCGATTAGTCAATTTCTTGATCGACTGCTCTAAAAAGAAAAATTTGCAAGTTTTCCTGGAGACGCATAGTGATCATATAATTAACGGATTACGTATATCTGTAAAAAGCAAGGATATTGACAGAAAAGAGGCTAATATCATTCATTTTGGACGTGATAATAATTTGAATGCTAAACCCGAAATTTCACAAATTAAAGTTGACATTGAAGGTAACTTGAGTGATTATCCTGATGACTTTATGGATGAATGGACCCAGCAGATGTCTCAATTAGTCTGATATTTTATGGAAGCTTGCTTTAATGAACTTTCTATTTATCCATATTGCGTTTGGCTGTGCTCTATGGGGCTAATTCAAGCGATAAAACGAATTTCATTTCTGCTATATCCCGGATGCAGAATGTAATACTATCATCCGTTCGGCTGAATGATATGATTTAAACGAGAAAATATCTGTAAAACAATACTTTAGGCGTTTTTTGCTTTGTGGCGACACAAGGAATCAAACAATTCGGTTAAGTAGCTGCATTTCTGCAATATACTATTTGTCAAAAAGATTGGTAATCACCTGAAAATCACTGATAAACGGCGCTGGTTTACTCTTTGAGTTGTTTCCATAGCAGATGTACGGAAAGATTTCGGTATGGGCAAATATTTTTCTTTCACCGGAGAAAATTATTGCTTTATTTTGTAACTGCCGGTTTTGTCTGAACCGAAACGTTCGATAATACCTTTAGCTTTGAGAGATTTAATGTTGTATTCAATATTACGCTTCGTTTGTTTCATCTTATACGCGATTTCCCCCGCAGTAATTTGCGGATTTTCAGAAATAAATTTCAGAATTTGCTTTTGAGTTTCATTTACACCGAAATTCCCCATGTCGTCTTTCGGTGTATTTTCATTTACACCGAAATTCCTCATATCATATTTCGGTGTATTTTCATTTACACCGAAATTTGCAGTGTCAACTATCAATTCATCCGGAATCTCCTCTCTTTTTAAAATTGTGATAAATTCCTCCCGTATAAAATCATTCTTGAACGAAATTTTATCATAACTCTGCATTGCCCGCATAATCCCGCTGCCTATACCTGTATAGGGCAAAATATCTTTTGCATTTTCAAAAAGTAATTTGTTGCGGGGGACGGAAATTCCGTGTTTGATGCTTTCTTCGGTAACTCCATCGGGCAAGATTCCTGGCGAATGTATCTCAATTCTGTTGTCAAATATAAACAGGCGAATGGGTGAATTGATGTAATAATCTCTGTGAACAAACGCATTCGTCAATAGCTCGACAAACACTTCGAGCGGGATTTCCAATTGTCCTTGCGTGTTAAACTCCTTTTCAACCTGAACGGTTTTCAAATTCCGGGTAACAAACGAAATGGCTGCATTATACTGAATAAGCAAATTACCTTCCGCATCGCGGTCGCGCATTTTGTCGCGAAATTGAGCGCTTGCCTCCGTGTTCCCGACAAACGACACGCATTTAATTGTAAAAACAGGTCTGTATCGTTGGATACTTTTACCCAGCAGAAGAAGACCCGACAAGGTAAGTTGTCCGCTTGTGTCCATCAGTTGCAGGTTTTGCAAAAGTTTTTCGACAGTGAAATTCCTGTCAATCGCCTGAACAATTTCCTCCATATCTTTGTCTAAAACCGTGTCGTTTGTAATGCCCGCCTTTTTACATTCTTCGGTGTATCGTTCGTACAGGAAATTTTTGAGCGTCGATTTCGAAATATCTTTGTACGTCGAGCCTTCCACGCTGTCGCAATCGGCGGAAAGGTTGCCGCAACTTTGCATCATCACGCGCAATTCGGCATTGGAAAAGACTTTGCGCTTGTCCGAGCCGTTTTTTACCCAGATAATGCCTTTGTTGTCTTTGTAGGGTTTGTCTTTGCCTTTGGGAATAGTCACAACGATAATATTTTGTCCGTCAACGTTTACCGTTTCGGTAGCGATTATGATAGCGGGTTTCACATTTTCGGATGCGGCATTGACGAGGAGTGCATTGGTTTGTTGGATTTCTTCGAACGATAAGCCGGAAATAATTCCGGTCTTGTCATCCACGCCAACGATTAATATCCCGCCTTGCGTATTGCTGAAAGCGACCATTTCCACTCCCATTTTATAGGCGTCCTCCGACCGGATCTTGAATTGGACGGCGGTAGTTTCGCCTTGGGGAATAAGATGTTTTAATTGTTCTGAGGTAATCATATATGTTGTGCAAAATTAGTCATTTTATATTTTCTAAAAGAATTAGCCTTGCGCATTGGCAAAACTGCATACCTATTTGAGGTAGTCGTCGTGCCACGAGGACTTGTATTCTATATTTTGAGATTCTGACATAATCTATTTTACTTTAATTTGTCTGTTGATGACAATTTGCTCTTTTATAGAAGGTTGCGTAATAAGTTGGTGTATTTGAAGGGCGGAATAATATCCAATATAGTGATTTTGAGCAGTTAAAGGCTCTGCAAGCAAGTGCCAATCGGGCATAAAAGTTGCCGAATTTTGCTCGTAAGGAATAATATAATAAATGCCATCACGAATGCGCATAAGCAATCCCTCGTCGGTCATTCGTTTTGCAAGAATACGGATTTG
>JAISSD010000219.1 GCA_031273295.1 Prevotella sp. | reverse complement strand
ATCGGACAGGTCAGGACCAGTATTTACGACAGTGAGGGCAACTTCGTGCTGGAAAAGGCCATGAAAACGCCTCAGGATGTGACCCTGTCGCTTCCTCCGGGCGCCTATACGGCTGTTTGCTGGGGCAATGCCCTTGACAACACGGAGATAGACGGCGTTACCGAGGGGAGCGTTATAGACGACGGCAGGGTTTATCACCCGAACTATGACGGCGCAAAGACCTATGCATACGGGAATCACGTTCCCGCCGGTGCGATACCCACCAACGATTCCCTGTATTACGGGAAGGCGACATTCACAAAGATCCTGTATCAGGATTTACGGGTGACGGTGGTTTTCAAGCCGGCCCACATCAAGATGAAAGTGACGGTGCAGGGATTGCCTAACACCAGGGCGGGCACGCCTTCGCAGGATTATCCCGTCATACGGGTCAACAATCTGAAAGCGGTGTACGATTTTGAAATGAATACGCTGGGCGCCTTTGTATCCTACTACCCGCGGGTAGCGGTGACCGCACAGGACATGGCGGTGTCGTATTTCGACGTGTTGCGTTTTGCCACCGACAACCCGGTGACGATAGACGTGGTCACGAACGCCACCAATGACACGGTACTCCGCAGCATCAACCTGAAGGAACTCATGAAGGAAAACAATAAAACAATTACCGACGGGGAAGAGGTTTTCATTTCCATAGGGATTGTATTTTCGGACATAGGCAACGTGACGGTCACCCTTCTTGGATGGGAAAACACGCCTGTCACTCCGGGCCTGTGACAGTAAAAAAGGACATAACAGCGGGGTTTCCCCGTTCAGATATATGAATGTTATAATGTTTATATTATATAGATGAAACGAATAAATAACATAACGGCTTGCGCCCTGTTGCTGGCGGCCATCATTTTGTCGGGGATTTCGTGCAGGGATGAAGTTTGCGAAACAGTTTCGGAACCCGGAGAAAAGGAAGTAACGTTTAGTCTGGCATTGCCTGCCGACTTGAAGGCGGCCCCCGGTTCTACCTATTTGTCCGAGGACGAGGAGAAAGCGATAAAAAACAACGTCGTTACCGTGCTGGCATTTGTCAAAGATGGATCGGTTTTTAAGTACAAGTACAAACGAGAGGTGGCGTCAGCATCCATCACACAAGAGGCAGGGTCGGCGTCTGCTTCTTTCCACGTCAATCTGATGACGTACAACAAAAGCGAACAGCGTTTGGTTATCCTGGCCAACTACACGCCTCCTGCTATCGCTGACGGCACGTCGTTTGAGAATGCATTGGAAAGCATGACAGTTTCCGAGAGTTCTGCTGACGAAAAATGGGTAGGAAATGCTCTCCCGATGGCTGCCGTTATCGATAAAACATTCGACATCTCCACCGAAACCGACGCGATTTCGATTAACATGATACGCATGCTGGCGCGTATCGACATCAAACTAAAGACATCAAGTCCAGAAGTAACCAATTTCACGCTGGTAGACGCCCGTATCTACAACCGCAAAACCAAGGGGTATGTCTCTTATAACTACGGCGCGGCGTCTTGGGACAATACGAACAGTAAAGCGGTAAATGCCTGGGTGCCGGATGGCGCAGGTACTACCAATCCGACATTGGAGACAACGGAGGCAACGAGGTACCTCGCTAGCTCGAATGTAATAGAGCGCAGTATCTATACTTTCGAGGCTGCAGGAGTAAGTGACAAGAAAATCGCCACTACCATTATAGTGGGAGGAAAATACAATGGCGCAAGTGATGTAACCTATTACCGGGTGGATATACCCCAATATATTAGCGATGTAGCTCAACCGGACACCTACGGTGATATTCTGCGCAACCACTGCTACACCATCGAGATACAGAGTGTTAGCAAAGCAGGTGCGGCAACCCCTAAGGCCGCTTTCGACGGGGTGGTAAATGTAACCGCCACTGTTACCGGTTGGGATTTGACCAAATATCCTGCGGATGTGGTAATCGATAATAATCAATTGAAAATCAGCAAGACGCAACTGAGATACGATGGGGTAGCAAAGACTGGTCGCACGGTTAAAATAATCGTCCCTAATGGCGTTACTTGGACGGCTACGCCCGCGGTGGTTAGTGGCTCCGGCTCCGCGCCTACATTGACAGCAGTTAGTGACGGCTCAATCAACAGTAGCGTCGCTAGCAGTACCGGCACTGGTAGTGAACAAACACTAACTTTCTCTTTGTCGGGGCTTTCTACTGGCTCTAATACCAAAAGCACTATTACTGTGAAGGCAGGCAATATCACAAAAACGATTAATGTTTTCCAGTATGTAGGTGCGGCTATAACATTAAATTCGGCTGGTACCTCCATCGGATCGGGGAATACAGGAATAAGAACTTTTTCCGTCACCCACAGGGCCCCGTGGACTGCGGCGTTCACAAGCGCCATGACTAACTGTCTGCTGATGACCACCGGCGCTACATTTAGCGGGTACGGCACTTGGGATACTACCGCTTCTACGTCAACATCGGTATCGATCAACAAAACCACTACCGCTACCAACCCGGCGACAGTAAGATTTACCAGCGTCGACGGGGAGTTTGGATCGGACGCGAATCAGTATATAGACTATTCTCCGACTTGGTAAGAGTGGTCTGCGTTCAACAGAAAAAAGAAGAAAAATACGATGATAAAATTGCATGAGGGAGACCCGGGGGTCTCCCGTCCTTTCGGATTAAAGTACGAAAGTCAATCTTGTAAGGATTAGCGCTGCGTTCCGTTGACTGTCAATTGCAGGTTGTTTACTAGAGAGCTGCAACCGGCAGATTAACGGATGCCGCGTACAGTTCAGTCCTTTGCGATGGAGGAAGAGTTTAAATAAAAACATGAAACTGACGGTATTGTATATATTGATAACCGCTATGTTCCTGTGTTTCGAATCGTGTCGAGACACAGGATTGCCTGCTTCTTGTCTCCTTGAAGCGCATAGTCCTGCGGACGGATCCGGGGATATACACGGCGCTCCTGTTGAAACGGATTCCGGAGAAGAAACAGTGTATGCCGGCAATGATCCTGCGTCTGCCGGAGATTGTACAAAGCAGGACATGCAGGATGAGCGCGCTTCATGTGAAGCTGGAGATGCATTCGTCAGCACGACCGGAAGCATGTATTGTTTCGTTCTTAACCGTTTCGGCGAGGACGGGGCGCTTTTTGGCATCCTGTCTCCAGAGCTGCTGTTTTTCCTGTTCATCGCTGGCGTCGGGTTTCTGGCGCGCGCATTGGAACAAATAAATGACAGGAACCGGAACATGGAAAAGTGAAAAACAAATGAAATCTGACAAAGCAGTATCCTGCTCAAAAGTCCTCAGGGATGGCGCATAAAATACAATCTCGTTCGGAACAAAACCATAAAAAAATCATGCTCGAAAGTATCCGGGGATGGCGCTTTCCGGTTTTTAAATATATTCCACTTTTATACACTTTATTTTAATGGGGTTGAGAGATTATATTATCCCGTTACTACTGAGTCCCCGATAGACCGCCACCCGCAAAAAGTAACTGGAAAACAGTGTCTTAGCGGTTTGCATAAATTTAGTTACTAGAAGGTTGTTCTGTCAAGAAAATTAGGTGGAAACGAGGTTTTTGTGCTCCAAAATTTTTAACGCAAAGGATCCGCAAAATCTGCAAATGAAATTCTTTGTGTCCTTTGTGATACACTTTGCGCCCTTTGTGTTAAATGGATTTGACCCTTCTTTTTCTTGCAGTGCGACAATTTGAATTGCTTTGTGCATGGAAGATATATGGTAAGAACGAGGTTTTTGTGCTCCAAAATTTTTAACGCAAAGAATCCGCAAAATCTGCAAAGGAAATTCTTTGTGTCCTTTGTGTTAAAACAACAACTGTTTGAAAAACGACTATTTTAATGCACTCTATTGTAAAAAAACCTCGTTTCCACCTAATTTTTTCCAACAAAACAACCTCAGTAGCAGTGAGTTACCCCGGACACCCAACCTCATTACCTTCTATGTTGTAATCCAAATTTTGGAGCATTATTTAAATTTGTTTAACAATCTACGTTGTTATTCAATTTTAATTATTACTTTTGTAACCAGGAAGTTGAAGAGGAAACAGGCTCTGCTG
>JAISSD010000122.1 GCA_031273295.1 Prevotella sp. | reverse complement strand
GACGACGGCAGCGGAGATATCGATATCGGTTCCTCAATCACATTCGGCGATCCGGATGCGGATCCATACCCTGATCCCGATACCGAAGTTCCCAAGACAGTCTGGGCCAGCTCGAACATCTACTGGGTATCCGACGGCACAGGCGACGGATCCGTCGGTTCCCTCACTTTCGCCGATTCGGGTACCGACAAGCGGGGTTACCAGGGCCTTTACTTCATGTGGGGCAGTTTGATCGGCGTCGCCGCCGGGGCTAACAACACCGGCATCACGGCAGACACCCATCTGTTCATACCCGACGTAGCCACCGGCAAGTACTTCAAGGTCAAGTTTAGCGATGTGTCGTCCAACAGCAATGTTTCGGCTTTTTATGCCGTTGTTAACCGCGACGGCACATGGACCGACGGCGTCAACACGAATACCGACTGGTATTTGATTCCCCTCTGTAATTTCGGCGATTATGGCAATGACCGTTCCATAAACAGCTTCATCGCGATAGACACCCTCCATGTCCCTGAAAAATACATCGGCGACGTCTGCAAGTACCTGTCGGATACAAAAGGTACGAACGGCGCCGGCTTAACCGGAAAGTGGATGATACCGACCAGTAACATGTTTGCGGGTGAAGGCCACCATGATTCTTTTCCCTACACGGCGCCCGACGGTTCGATCTGGAATCCTCTCACCAAGTGGCCGGAAGAAAGTACTTACGACGGGACAAACGAAAACGGCGACTCAAAAACCAAAATCGCCATGATGACCTACATGTATTCTCCTACCGGCGAAACCGGATACATTCCGGCTGCCGGATACCGCAGCTACGCCGATGGCAAACTGGACAACATTGCTATCAGCTACTATTGGTCATCGTCGGCGACGACATCCCCTGCTAATTATACGTACTATCTGGAATTCAGTAGCATCGACGTGTCTCCCGACAGCACATCTCCCCGAAATAACGGTTTTAGCATCCGTTGCGTCAAAGAACAGTAGCGGGTAAAAGAATACATTCGTTTTGGTTTTTTCGGTTACAGGGGATGGCAATCATCCCCTGTTTCTTTGTTTACAACACAGAGGCAATACCTTTTCCCGATACCGGACGCAACACGCAAGTATGTAAACAGGGCGCACACGCAGGTAGCCCCTACGCCCGAACAAGGATAAATCCTGCCATAAATATGCCCTACAACATATTTTCATTTTAATATACAACATAAATAAATGACAATCAAAAAATTAAAATTCAAGCAAAAAATATGTGCGCGCACACGCATTGTATAATCGACAAATATAATTACTTTTGCAATATACAGCATGTGTGCGCACACATATACATGTATATTTTTGTTTTTCCAAAGAATGAAAAAAGATAATTGCAATATACGGATCGTAGATATAGCCAAACTTGCAGACGTCTCTACCGGCACTGTGGACAGGGTGTTGCACAACAGGGGACGCGTGTCGGAAGAAAAGCGCGCAAAAGTGGAAGCCATACTCAAAGAAATTAATTACGAACCCAATCTGGTAGCCCGTTTCCTTGCTTCGAAGCGCAGCTATAAATTTGCGGTCGTCGCGCCTGCATATTCGGAAGGGGACTATTGGGAACTTGTCTGCGACGGTATAAACCGCGCCGGAAATGAAATGAAAAAATTCAATATCAGCGTCGAATATTTCCATTTCAACCAATATGACAGGTTTTCATTCCTCAAGGCTGCCGCGCAATTTAAAGAAAAAGAATTCGATGGCGTACTTCTGGCGACGCTTTTTGGCGAACTTGTCATAAAACTGTCAAAAGAACTCGACGCAAAAGGCATGCCATACATATATATAGACTCGGACATACCAAAGCAAAAAGACCTGGCTTACTTTGGCGGCGACTCTCTGGGAAGCGGTAATATAGCCGCGAAACTGTTATTAAAAGAAACAGGTTTCGACGCCGATATTTTCATTGCCCATATACGGTTCAAGTACAAAGAAATATCCGTGCAAATGAAAACCCGTGAACAAGGATTTATGAAATGCCTGTCCGAATGCAATTACAAGGGTAAAATACATCATGTCGAAATAAATCCCGACGACCATCCGTCCGGTATAAAAAAGCTGGAAGAGATCATATCGCAGAGCGACGCCCCGGTAGGCGGTATCGTCCTCAATTCGCGCATATACGAACTGATTGCGCTTCTGGAAAAGGTCAAACCTTCTTTACGCAAGAGAGTACGGCTTATCGGGCACGACGCCATAGAACGAAATGTGAAAGCGCTCAAAAACGGACAAATTTCTTTTATACTATCCCAACGCCCCGAATTGCAAGGATATGATGCGATAAAAGCTTTGGCCAATTATTTTCTGTTCAAACAGGCGCCTGAAAAGACAAATTTCATGCCCATAGATATACTGATAGAAGAAAATGTAGACTATTATAACAACTATAAATTATAAAAAAAATGAAAAACAGTCTGTTCAATATCAACGATAAAGTGATCCTTGTCACAGGCGGATACGGCATTTTAGGCTCCCGGATGGCAGAATACCTGGCGTCGGAAGGAGCTAAAGTAGTCATACTCGGACGCTCGAAAGAAAAAGGCCAGGCCTTGACAAACAAGATCCAGGCCAAAGGCCATGAAGCCATGTTTCTGGTATCCGACGTTCTGAATGAAGAAGATCTGGCGCAAAACAGGGAAGACATACTTGAAAAATACGGCAGGATAGACGTATTGATCAACGCCGCCGGAGGAAACATGCCGGGCGCGACTATCCCTCCCGACAAAACGATATTCGACGTTAAAATCGACGCATTCAGGGACGTCGTTAATTTAAACCTGTTTGGAACAGTCATACCCACCCTCGTGTTTGCCAAAGCAATGGCGGATAACGGCAAGGGGAATATAATAAATATAGCGTCCATGTCGTCTTTCCGTCCGCTGACACGCGTCATGGGATACGGTGTGGCAAAAGCGGCTGTCGCAAATTTCACTGAATATATGGCTGGCGAACTGGCCACGAAATTCGGCGATAATTTCAGGGTGAACGCACTGGCGCCGGGTTTCTTTGTCACGGAGCAAAACAAAAACCTGATGCTGAATCCCGACGGCTCGTATACCGACCGTGCGAAGTCTGTAATCGCGCATACCCCCTTTCGCCGCCTCGGCGAATCGAAGGAGCTTCTTGGAGCTATCCACTATCTGGCAAGCGATGCGTCCGCTTTCGTAAACGGCTCGATACTTGTGGTAGACGGCGGATTCAACTCGTTCTCCATCTGACAAGATCGGCGAACCGGCATATTCGGGATCCAAACAATCGACTGTGTAATGATCCGTTAATCGACATATTTACCAATTTAGCAACTTAGCATATATGATACTCAGCGAACAAACATGGCGCTGGTACGGGTCAAACGACCCTGTATCACTGGCAGATATAAAACAAGCCGGAGCAACCGGCGTCGTTACCGCCCTGCACCACATAAAAAACGGGGACGCGTGGACTGTGGAAGAAATACAAAAACGCAAGGATACAATCGAAAAAGCAGGTTTAACCTGGTCTGTTGTGGAAAGCGTTCCGGTACACGAACATATCAAGACACGGGAAGGCAATTACAAGGAATATGTGGAAAACTACAAGGAAAGCATACGCAATCTGTCCCGGTGCGGCATAAAGATAGTCGCATACAACTTTATGCCTGTACTGGACTGGACGCGCACCGACCTGGCTTATACCATGCCCGACGGCTCTGAAGCCCTGCGCTTCGAACGCGTTGCGTTTATGGCTTTCGAGCTGTTTATTCTTAAACGCCCGGGCGCCGAAAAGGAATATTCAGCCGGAGACATGGCGAAAGCCAAAGCCCGCTACGAAAGCATGACGCAGGAAGATAAAGACTTGCTGGTACGCAATATGATAGCCGGACTGCCCGGCGCAGAGGAAAGTTTTACCCTTCGGGAATTTCAGCTCCAACTGGACAGATATAAAAACACGGACGCCGAAACATTAAGGAAAAACCTGATATACTTTGTCAGCGAAATAGCCCCTGTAGCCGATGAAGCGGGCGTGGCGCTGGCCATACACCCCGACGACCCCCCCTACCCGATACTCGGGCTGCCACGCATCATGAGCACAGAGGCGGACTTCAACAAACTGGTGAAAGCGGCGCCCAACAAGTCGAACGGACTATGTTTCTGCACAGGTTCATTCGGCGTAAGAGCCGATAACGACCTGCCGAACATGATAAAACGCCTTGGCGACAGGATAAACTTTGTCCACCTGCGCTCTACGCAACGCGACAGGGAAGGCAATTTCCACGAGGCAAACCATCTGGAAGGCGATGTGGACATGTACGGCGTCATGAAAGGATTTCTGGAAATACAGCAAAAACGCAATATTTCCATCCCTTTCCGTCCCGACCACGGCCACCGGATGATCGACGACCTGAACAAAAAAACAAATCCCGGATACTCCTGTATCGGACGTCTCAGAGGATTGGCCGAATTGAGAGGCCTGGAACTGGGTATAGCAAAAACATTATATATATAAACGGGCCGCAAGCGACAAGCTAAAGGCCAAAAGCTTTTGAATTATGAAACAATTTTTAGACGATAACTTCGTATTGCACAACGAAACGGCAGAATATCTCTATCACCGGCATGCCAAAGCCCTGCCTGTCATAGATTATCACTGCCACCTGGACCCGAAACTGATAGCGGAAGATTATCAATTCGACAATCTGGGCGAGATATGGCTAGGCGGCGACCATTACAAATGGCGCGCCATGCGTACCAACGGCGTGGATGAACGCTATTGCACGGGAAAGGATACCAGCGATTGGGAAAAATTCGAAAAATGGGCGGAAACCGTACCGTATACAATGCGCAATCCGCTTTACCACTGGACACACCTGGAACTGAAAACAGCATTCGGAATAACAAAGATATTGAAACCCGAAACGGCCAGAGAGATTTTCGACGAATGTACCGCCAAACTCCGTACGCCCGGGTTCTCGGCGCGCGGACTGATGAAACATTACAATGTGGAAGCCGTTTGCACGACTGACGACCCTGTCGATTCACTTCAATATCACTCGGCGCTGAAAAAAGAAGGTTTCTCTGTCAAGGTTCTCCCCACATGGCGTCCAGACAAGGCTATGGCAGTCGAGATCCCGAATGCATTCAGGGGATATGTGGAAAAACTGTCGGAAGTATCGGATGTAGCTATCGGCAATTTCAGCGACCTCGTAAAAGCGCTCCGAAAACGTCACGACTTCTTTGCAAGCGCAGGCTGCAAGCTATCCGACCACGGTATCGAAGAGTTCTATGCCGAAGATTATACGCAACACGAAATAGACGCTATTTTCAACAAGGTGTATGGAGGCAAAGAGCTTGGGCGGGACGAAACAGTCAAATTCAAATCGGCCATGCTTGTCGAAGGCGCAATCATGGATTGGGAAAAAGGATGGACTCAACAGTTCCACTATGGCGCCATCCGCAACAACAACACACGCCTGTATAAACAACTGGGGCCTGATACCGGCTTCGACTCCATTGGAGATTTTACGGTGGCCAAAGCCATGTCGAAATTCCTCAACAGACTGGATACCGACAACATGCTGGCCAAAACAATCATCTATAACCTGAATCCACGCGACAACGACCTGATCGCAACCATGACAGGAAACTTCCAGGACGGGTCTATAGCCGGCAAAATCCAGTTCGGTTCGGGATGGTGGTTCCTCGACCAGAAAACAGGAATGGAAGCGCAGATAAACTCGCTTTCCAACCTGGGCCTGTTAAGCCGTTTTGTCGGTATGTTGACGGATTCGCGCAGTTTCCTGTCGTATCCCCGCCATGAATATTTCCGCCGCATCCTGTGCAACCTGATAGGTACGGATGTAGAGCAAGGCTTGCTGCCATCGTCCGAATTGCCATTCCTGGGCAGACTGGTTGAAAATGTATCGTATTATAACGCCAGGAATTTTTTTGAATTCCAATAAAACGCTTGAATTTTAGTCGATGAAACGCTTTGTCTCTGAAACGGCTCTTTGCTTGCCGGAAATTTTATCGTTTGTACAGACGCGGCGCGCCATGTCTCTACGCCTTTTCGACTGCAAAACAGCCCGTTCCATATCTCAAAACCGTATTCCCGAAAAATTTTAACGGATACTAACCCGTAACCAAAATAAAAGAAAAATGAAAACAGTGATCGAAGAACGTTGGGGAACGCATCCCAATGATGTAAAGCGCTACGATACGGCACAATTGCGAAAAGAGTTTTTAGTGGAAAAACTCTTCGAGGCCGATAGTATATTGATGACATACACACACAACGACCGTCTGATCATAGGAGGCGCGTTACCGGTAAAGGAGGCTCTGAAACTTGAAACGCCAGACCTTATCCGCTCGGAATATTTCTGCGAACGCCGCGAACTCGGTATTATCTGCATCGAAGGCGAAGGCATTGTCAGCGTCGACGGAAAAGATTACAGTATGGGATTCAAGGACGCCGTATATGCAGGCCGCGGCTCCAGGGAAATTATTTTCAAAAGCAATGATGCTTCGAAGCCTGCAAAATACTACTTTGCATCATCTCCGGCACACAGGGAATATCCGACAGCGCAAATCACATCGTCCATGCGCCGGACAAGAGATCTGGGCGTACCGGCTACTTCCAACGAGCGCCTGCTGAACCAGATCGTATTGAGCGAGATCGTTCCTTGCTGCCAGTTGCAAATGGGGATGACCGAGATCAAGGAAGGAAGCGTATGGAATACAATGCCTCCGCATACGCACTCGCGCCGGATGGAAGCATATTTCTATTTCAAGGTTCCCGCGCAGCAGGCTGTATGCCACTTTATGGGGCAACCGCAGGAAACGCGCCATATCTTTACAGGCAACGAACAGGCTGTTATTTCTCCGTCATGGTCTATTCATTCGGCTGCCGGAACCGCCAACTATACATTCATCTGGGCCATGTGCGGCGAAAATCTCGACTATGACGATATGGATACTTTCACTGCCGACAAGTTACGTTAAAGCAAAACAACATAAAAAAAATGAAAAATATGAAAAAAATATCCGGTTTAATTTTTGCCGGCATGTTTCTGTTCTCCTGTTCGCCGGGCAAAAAAACGAGCATGACGGTAACTGTAGAAAACACCGTCGGCTTTGACCGTGTCGCCGATTTGGTGGAAATTCCACTGGACAGCATCAAAACAAAAGTGATACTGACCGATAGCGCCGTGTATACGGTGAAAAACAGCGCGGGCGAAATCATCCCTTCCCAGGTAACATACGACCGGAAACTTATATTTCAGCCGGAGCTGAAAGCCGGGGAATCGAAAAGTTTTGTCATCGCCACCGGCACGGCCCAATCCTATGCTTCCAAAACATACGGACGTTTCATTACCGAGCGTAAAGACGACTTCGCGTGGGAAAACGACCGTGTGGCGTTCCGCATATATGGCCCGGCGCTGATAGAAATAGACGGCCCCAGCAACGGCCTTGATATATGGTACAAACGTACAAACGCCCTGATCATCGACAAATGGTACAAAGCCGACCTGGCCGGAGAAGCATCCTATCACGAAGACCACGGGGAAGGATTCGACGACTATAAAGTCGGACGCAGCCTGGGAGCAGGCGCAATGGCCCCGTATACAAACGGCAAACTGTGGCTGAACGAAAACTTTGCCGCGGAAGAAATACTGGACAACGGGCCTTTGCGCACCACATTCAAACTGACATACAAGGATCTGCTTGTGGATGGCAAATCCGTGGCGGAAAACCGCACAATATCGATCGACGCGGGTTCGCAACTTTCGAAAATCGTACAGGCGTATACCATAAAAGAACCCATGCAGGTAGCAGCCGGAATTGTAAAACGCGAGAACAACGATTCTATTATCTCTACGGATAAATATGTTATCTATTCGGAGCCAAAAAGCGACAAAGCCGGCAATGTGTATCTTGCCCTTGTCTTCCCTGAAGGAATAAGCGGATCCATAGTAGACGCATATACCGTCGACAATCCTAAAACAAAGAAAAAAGACGCATACTCCCATGTGCTGGCAATAACAACCCAGCAACCGAACATCCCCGTAACCTATTACACCGGTTACGGATGGTCTGAATTCGGATTCGTCGCTGTCGCCGATTTTGAGAAATATGTAAAAGAATTTTCGGAAGGATTAAAAGTTCCGCTTGTTGTAACATATAATGCAGACTGAAACGCATTATGGAACGAGCATGCATAAAAGTGTCGTCCCTGCGGGACTTTCGCATATGTATGAATACTTGCAACAATTTGAATTGAATTGCTTTGTGTCCTTTGTGTTAAATGAATTTTCTTGCAGTGCGACAATTTGAATTGAATTGAAAATCGGCGGAGTCAAAATCGGCGGAGCCAAATGCACCCGGGTTCCTTATGACCATTAAAAAACAAATTATATCCACATGAAACGAGCATGCAAAAATTGCGCCAAAGAGCATGAACATGTTGCGAGTTCCTTATGACCTTTAAAAAACAAATTATATCCACATGAAAAAAGTAGTAACATTCGGTGAGATCATGTTGCGGCTGGCAACTCCCGGATACCAGAGATTTATACAATCCAACAGTTTGAATGCCACATTCGGCGGCGGCGAGGCTAATGTCGCCGTATCATTGTCCAATTACGGGATCCCGTCCGACTTTGTAACCCGCTTGCCGGAAAACGACATTGCGGAATGGTGCATCTCCGACCTCAGAAAGTACAATGTAGGCGTAAACAACATACTTCGCGGCGGAGAGCGCGTAGGTATCTATTTCCTTGAAACAGGCGCTGTTGCACGCGCCTCGAAAGTAGTGTACGACAGAGCCGGTTCGGCTATTGCCGGCGTCAAACCGGGAATGGTGGACTGGAAAAAAGTATTCGAGGATGCACAATGGTTCCACTGGACAGGCATCACCCCCGCCATATCGCAAGGCGCGGCAGACGCCTGCCTGGAGGCTGTCAAAGTCGCTAACGAAATGGGTATCACGGTTTCCACAGACCTCAACTATCGCAAGAATCTATGGAAATACGGCAAAACCGCGTCGGAAGTCATGCCCGCACTGGTCGAAGGCTGCGATGTGATTCTCGGAAACGAGGAAGATGCGGAAAAAGTGTTTGGCATCAAGCCTGAAGGTTTCGATGTATCCCATACAAGCGGAGAAGTAAACGCCGCCGAGTTCGAATCGGTCTGCACTCAATTGATGAAACGTTTTCCCCGCGCCGGAAAAGTAATTATCACACTTCGGGGTTCTATCAACGCAAACCATAACACATGGGGCGGATGCCTGTATTCCGACAAGCTATATCAGTCGAAACGCTACGACATTACTCATATCGTAGACCGTGTAGGCGGCGGCGACTCGTTTATGGGCGGGCTTATCTACGGACTTGTCACCTATCCGGCAGACAACCAGAAAGCTTTGGACTTCGCTGTTGCGGCATCCTGCCTGAAGCATACCGTATATGGAGACTTCAACCTTGTTAGCGTTTCGGAAGTTGAAAATCTGATGAAAGGCGACGGTTCGGGAAGGGTATCAAGATAAGGGCTACCCTGGCCCCGCCAGCAAAGCCATCTGACATAAATACAAAGAGATTTGAATAAATAAAACCAAAACAACCGGCCATCCGGGTCCTCCTCTTCGGGAGGGCCGGGAAGAGCCAAATTACAATAATAAACATGCAAAATCAATTTTCATTAAACGGGAAAATAGCGCTGGTTACCGGAGCCTCTTACGGCATCGGTTTCGCTATCGCTTCCGCGCTGGCAAAAGCAGGCGCAACAATTGTTTTCAACGACCTGAAACAGGAATTTGTGGATAAGGGACTGGCTTCGTACAAAGAAGCGGGAATCGACGCCAAAGGCTATGTATGCGACGTAACCAGCGAAGAACAGGTGAATGTGATGGTTGCCCTGATCGAAAAAGAAATGGGCGCTATCGACATACTTGTAAACAACGCAGGTATCATCAAACGTATCCCCATGGTAGAAATGAGCGCCGCCGAATTTCGCCAGGTGATAGATGTGGACTTGAATGCTCCGTTCATCGTCGCCAAAGCGGTTATACCGGGCATGATAAAAAAAGGCCATGGCAAAATCATCAACATCTGTTCCATGATGAGCGAACTCGGCCGCGAAACTGTATCGGCCTATGCCGCCGCTAAAGGCGGACTGAAAATGCTCACCCGCAACATCGCATCCGAATACGGGGAATATAATATCCAATGTAACGGTATAGGCCCCGGTTACATTGCTACTCCCCAGACTGCGCCCCTCCGCGAGATACAAGCCGACGGATCGCGCCATCCGTTCGATTCGTTCATCATCGCTAAAACTCCTGCCGCGCGCTGGGGCACACCGGAAGATCTCGAAGGCCCCGCAGTATTCCTGGCGTCGCATGCCTCGGATTTTGTAAACGGACATGTACTGTATGTAGACGGGGGTATTTTGGCGTATATTGGCAAACAACCGTAGGAGCTAATTAAGAATTAAGAATGAAGAATGAAGAATGAAGAATGAAGAATGAAAAATGGAAAAAGGAGTAAACTCGGTACTGAGAATGAAGAATTAGGAATGAAGAATGGGAAAAGGAGTAGATTCGGTACTGAATGTTAAAAGTTATACTTTTGCTATTCGCATAGTCAAACTTTGTCAGTTTTTACAAAAAGAGAGATTTGAATATGTCATTTCAAAACAAGTATTGCGTAGCGGTACGTCTATTGGAGCATCAATCAGAGAATCCGAGTTTGGGCAAAGCAAGTCAGACTTTATCCATAAATTGAGTATTGCCCTGAAAGAAGCCAATGAAACTGATTATTGGATCTCATTATTGTATGATACAGAATATATTGATAAAAGCCTGTATAAATCCATACAAGCAGATTGTAATGAATTAATTTCATTACTGGCAGCATCAATTAAAACGCTCAAAGCTAATCTTAATTCTTGATTATTCAA
Source organism: Prevotella sp. (assembly GCA_031273295.1). Classification (GTDB taxonomy): domain Bacteria; phylum Bacteroidota; class Bacteroidia; order Bacteroidales; family Dysgonomonadaceae; genus Dysgonomonas. Next base: position 3,207 of record JAISSD010000122.1, on the reverse strand, counting down.
TTCATTCTTAATTCTTGGATTATTCATTCTTAATTCTTAATTCCTAATTATTCATTCTTAATTCCTAATTCCTAATTCCTAATTATTCATTCTTAATTCTTAATTCTTAATTCTTAATTCTTAATTCTTAATTAATTTATGCGTTTCTCACGAATAAAAACCTGTCAGGTAATGGCAGATACCGGCATGGTACCGGTTTTCTACCATAGCGATCTCGAAACCTCCAAACAAGTATTGAAAGCTTGCTATCTCGGAGGAGTACGGGTATTTGAATTTACTAATCGCGGCGATTTTGCCCACGAAATATTCGGGGAACTGAATAAATGGGCGGCAAAAGAATGTCCCGATATGATACTCGGTATCGGTTCGGTGGTTGACGCGGGTACGGCGTCCCTGTTTTTGCAACTCGGCGCAAACTTTGTAGTAGGTCCCTTGCTCAACCCCGATATTTTTAAAGTATGCAACCGTCGCCAGGTGGCTTATATACCTGGGTGCGGTTCCGTATCCGAAATCGGGTATGCTCAGGAACTCGGAGCCGAAGTGGTCAAGGTATTTCCGGCCGGAAATGTCGGCGGCCCTTCTTTCGTCAAAAATGTAAAAGCCCCCATGCCATGGTCGAACATTATGGTCACGGGAGGCGTGGAACCAACAGAAGAGAACCTTACAAAATGGGTCAATGCGGGTGTTGCCTGCGTAGGCATGGGATCGAACCTGTTTCCTAAAGATGTGATTGCCGCAAAAGACTGGGGCAAGATAACGCAGTTGTGCAAAGACGCCCTGGATATTATAGCCGGGGCCAGAAAATTAACAAATATCTCATAAACATGATGAATAAAATGAATGAACGCATAACAAAGTACAGATGGACAATCTGCGCCTTGCTATTTTTCGCAACCACAATCAATTACCTCGACCGGCAGGTACTGTCTCTCACCTGGGACGAATTTATTAAACCGGAATTCCATTGGGACGAGTCTCATTATGGTACTATCACAGCGACTTTTTCGATAGTTTATGCCGCCTGCATGTTATTTGCAGGACGCTTTATCGACTGGATGGGCAGTAAAAAAGGATTCCTCTGGGCTATAGGGATATGGTCGGTAGGGGCTTGTCTGCACGCAGTTTGCGGGATTATAACCGAATCTTGCGTCGACCTGAATAACGCCGCCGAATTAGTTTCTGCTACGGGAGATGTAGCCGTTGTGATTGCAACCGTCAGTATGTACACATTCCTGTTTGCCCGTTGTGTGCTGGCTCTGGGAGAAGCCGGAAACTTCCCTGCCGCCATAAAAGTTACGGCCGAGTACTTCCCTAAAAAAGACCGTGCATATGCCACCTCGATATTCAATGCCGGCGCTTCAATCGGCGCTTTAGTCGCGCCACTGAGTATTCCGGTACTGGCTAAATACTGGGGATGGGAAATGGCTTTTATTGTTATCGGCGCTCTTGGCTTTATCTGGATGGGATTTTGGGTATTCCTTTATGACTCCCCTGCAAAGAGCAAATATGTGAACAAGGCCGAGCTTGAGTATATAGAACAGGATAAATACGAAAAGGGTTCCGCTGACAGCGGCAAAGATGCCGGAGAGAAAAAGATCCCTTTCTGGAAATGCTTCTCTTACAAGCAAACATGGGCTTTCGCTTTCGGTAAATTTATGACCGATGGCGTATGGTGGTTCTTCCTGTTTTGGACTCCTTCTTACCTGAATACCCAGTTTGGGATCAAAACTTCCGAAGGACTGGGAATTGCCTTGATCTTTGTACTGTATGCAGTCACCATGTTATCTATCTTCGGCGGGAAATTGCCTACCATCATCATGAATAAAACAGGGCTAAACCCTTATGCCGCACGCATGAGGGCCATGTTGATATTTGCTTTCTTCCCCCTGGTAGTGTTATTTGCACAGCCTCTGGGTACAATCTCCCCATGGCTGCCTGTAATAATGATTGGTATCGGAGGCGCCGCCCACCAGTCGTGGTCGGCCAACATCTTCTCCACCGTAGGCGACATGTTTCCTAAAGGAGCCATTGCATCCATTACCGGCATCGGAGGTATGGCCGGAGGTCTCGGTTCCATGATATTACAGAAGTCTGCCGGCAACCTGTTTGTGTATGCCGACAAGACCCAAATGACATTTATGGGCTTTAACGGCAAACCGGCAGGTTATTTCATCATTTTCTGTGTTTGCGCTGTTGCCTATCTTATAGGCTGGACAGTGATGAAATCGCTGGTTCCAAAATATAAACCTATCACGGATCTATAATAAATCCGGATGGATGAACAAGCCGGAGTTGCAAACACTCCGGCTTTTTCCTGATTATCAAAAAAAATCATTTAATCACAGTTAATATTCCGTCGCAACCTGTCTATTCCTGGATACAACGAACAGAGATGCCGTACCCGCGAGGGTTCGCAGCAATACTCGACGAACTCGCATGGAAGTTGAAGGCCCTCGCGGAAGTACCGGGAACAGTAGAAGACCAATAGTAGCCGTTCGTACCCTGATTGGCCCACGCACCGGTCGAATTGGTACGGAAGCCCACGGCAGGCAAGTAGAGGTCGTCGCCAAACGACTGTTCCGAGTCGCGCGGAATCTTCAAGCGGATACTACTGGGAGCTCCCTCGATGTTAGCTATATTGTACTTGCTGTTCAAAACAGTTAACTCAACATCTGTTGGAACACGCCAACCGGCAGGACAGGGACCCCGAGAATTATCCCCTGACCATAACAAGTCATCTTGAGGGCTTAACCAGTCAAAAGGAGTACCGCTGACGGTGATAAACTTGGCCGCATAAGTCCCGGAAGCTTGAGCGGCGGTAACAGGCCCTCCCTGAGTATCACTTCCGCTACCGGGAGCAAACCCAATATAACTGCGTCCCCACTGGTAAACATATCCGCAACCCGCAAGATCTGCACTGTAAGTGGTAGAAGTGGCGCCAACGTTGACCGGAGACCAATACTTACCCCCGACAAGGATAGCCCTGAGACCTGTGTCCGAGTAAAGAGGAGCAGGATTGAAGTAGATGTTAAAGGTCTTCGTGTTGCTTTTCCCGTCGTCTATAGTCAGCGTGCCACTGACCTCGATGGACGGCCTGGGCAAGGTAATTTTATAATACTGTCTGACCTTGCCGATGGAATAGGTGACAACAGGGTCGCCTACCGCTTCAAGGGTGACTTCGCTTGCATAAGCCGCGCCAACAGTTAA
>JAISSD010000109.1 GCA_031273295.1 Prevotella sp. | reverse complement strand
GGAATTTTATTGGCAAAGCCCGTTTCCGTATCGTCGGCAGCGATATACGAATTTTCGATATTTTTTATTTGAGAATTTGATTTGTTCCTGCCGCCGATTTCAAAAACGAACTTTCGGTCGATGATAAAATCGCCGTTTGCAGTCGTATTTACGGTGTGTTTTGTTCGCAGTTGATTGGCAAAAAACGTTTCGCGGACGTTGCCGGTATTTTGGTTGCCAAGAGCAAGCGCGGAAATGATATTGGTGTTTTCAAGGTAAATTTTATCCGGCTTCGACAACTTTTCAAGCGATATTTTATCGTCCGAAATGCAGTTGATCAATCCTGCTTTATCCAGCAAATACAGGTATTTTACCAAAATATTCCGGTTGATCTCCACATTGCCGCCCAAACTTGCTATATTCGGTTGAAACGGCGCCATTCCGGCAATTACAGCCAGCAGTTTTTTCAGTTTTGCGATTGTGACGTATTCTATCGGCTCTATTGCAGGCAGATCTTCGTCGAAGGTTTTGTTTATCGACATGGCAACCCGCACCGGGTATGTCGGCATATCTTCCTTGTAATATGGATAATATCCGTATTCTAAATAATGCTTGAATGGAGGCAGAATTTTTATTTGTGCAACAATATTATTGGCAATCGTTCTGTGATTTTTCAAAATTTCGCCAAGTGGTAAAACGGGCAAATCAACTTTCCCGTCAAATTTCAGAAACTCCCTGAACGACAGCCCTTTCAGTTCATAACTGATTACGCGACGACTTAAATCGACGCTTGCCTGAAAAATTTCGAGCATCGAGGAGCCGGTAAAAACGATATGCAGAGCGGGGTAGCTGTCGTAAATATTTTTGATTTCCCTTGCCCAGTCAGCATAGCGGTGAACTTCGTCAAGAAAAAGATGCGTACCGCCGTAGGAATGAAACATGTCAGCAAGTTCAAGCAGCGAATGTTGCGCAAACCAGAGATTGTCCAAACTTGCGTAGAGCGCTTTGTTTGAATTGGAAAAGTTTTGTTTGAGGTATTGCAGCATAAGCGTTGTTTTGCCTGTGCCTTTTGCCCCGACAATGCCGATCAACCGATTGTTCCACGCTATATTGTCGTAGAGATACCGTGTGAAATCGCAATTTGTAACTTGCACTAATCTGTCGGAAGTGGATATTAAAGATTGCATAATTACGTTATTTTTGATATTTTGAAAGTGCAAAGATACGAACGTTTTTTTAATGCACCCATCTGTAATCGTCAAAAAACAAAAGCGGCGGCCTGATCTATCTTCCTTCCTACATCGGTCAACGCATGTCACACGGGACACAAAGAAAAGCGCTCCGCGCCCTTTGTGATACACTTTGCGCCCTTCGTGTTAAAAGAATTTGGCCGTTCTTTTTTCTTGCAGTGCGACAATTTGAATTGAATTGAAAATCGGCGGAGCCAAAATCGACGCAGTCAAAATCGACGGAGCCAAATGCACCCGTCTCGACAGCGCGGCCACTCCCGCATTTTGGACATATCATCTTGTAATGATATACTCTTCGTCGGGTTTCCAAAACAATGAAAAATGCCGGCAATTATTCATTATTCACTTTTAATTGTATTACTTTTATTATCTTTGCAAAAATAAATAACAATAAGTATTCGACGCAACATGATTCGACTATAACCGACTGATGTTGTTACGCATACAGTATAAAGCAACAAACAGGTCCGCGACCTTGATTTTTTATCTCGTAAAAACTTCATTTACTTATGAAAAGAGACGCAGCCATTTTTGATATCATCGAAAGAGAATATCAGCGGCAATTGAAAGGAATCGAATTAATCGCCTCGGAAAACTTTGTCAGCCGGCAAGTGATGGAAGCCATGGGTTCATGCCTAACCAACAAATATGCCGAAGGTTATCCGGGTAAAAGATATTATGGGGGATGCGAAATTGTAGACCTTGGCGAACAACTTGCTATCGACCGGCTGAAAAAAATATTCGGCGCGGAATGGGCAAACGTGCAACCTCACTCCGGAGCGCAGGCCAATGCCGCTGTTTTTATCGCCTGTATGCAGGCAGGAGACAAGTTCCTGGGTTTGAACCTGTCGCATGGAGGCCACTTGTCGCATGGTTCGCCTGTAAATTTTTCAGGACTGATGTTCCATGCCCTGGAGTACAATGTGCGTCAGGATACCGAACAAGTCGACTACGAGCAACTGGAACAGGTAGCCCGTACCGAAAAGCCAAAATTAATCATAGCCGGAGCTTCGGCATATTCGCGCGACTGGGATTACGCGCGTATCCGCAAAATAGCTGACGAAACAGGCGCTATATTCATGGTAGACATGGCGCATCCTGCCGGACTTGTTGCCGCCGGATTGCTGAACAACCCGCTACCTCATGCCCATATCGTAACCACTACCACTCACAAAACGCTTCGCGGCCCTCGCGGTGGAGCAATCCTGCTGGGTAAAGACTTCGAGAATCCGTGGGGTAAAAAAACGCCGAAAGGCGAAACCCGTATGATGTCCGCTTTGCTTGATTCTGCCGTATTTCCGGGGATACAGGGCGGCCCGCTGGAACATGTGATTGCCGCTAAAGCCGTTTCGTTTGCCGAAGCGCTTGACCCTTCATACAAGACATATCAGGCGCAAGTGAAGAAAAATGCCGCCGTTATGGCGCAGGCATTTATGGATAAAGGCTACAAAGTAGTATCGGGAGGCACGGAGAATCATTCCATGCTTATCGATCTTCGCCCCAAATTCCCTGAACTGACAGGCAAAGTCGCGGAAAAAGCGCTGGTGGAAGCCGATATTACGACAAACAAGAATATGGTTCCGTTTGATAGTCGCAGCCCGTTCCTCACATCGGGGCTTCGTTTCGGCACGCCGGCCATCACAACACGCGGAGCAAAAGAATCGTTGATGGCCGAGATAGTGGATCTGATAGACACGGTTCTCTCAAATACCGAAAACGGACAAACAATCAAGGCTGTTCGCGAAAAAGTCAATTCCATCATGAAAGAGTATCCGCTATTTGCATGGGAATAAAACAACCCTGATATTTTGATATATACCGCGCACGGCATGGTTTTGTGTATGGAGGGAATATGGTAAAAAACAATGTTCGCCCGTTTTTTATTATACTTACATTGTGCGCGGCATGGTTCTGCGCAGAAAGTATATGGTAAAAAAACTCATTTTTACCTGATTTTTCCAACAAAACAACCTCGGTAGCCCTATCAACATTCCGTCCCTGATTGGACAGGGTCGTTGCGTTGCCCGTCCCGTCAGAGACGGAATGTTGGTAGAATGGAATATCACCCGCCACAATTAACCGTCAGCACGTCCTGGTCTTTTAAATTTTTGTCCATACTACTTTGTTTTAAATGATTGCTTCACTATTAATGCAGGACAAAAGTAATGCATAACCTCTAAAAAAAGAAGAAAGCGTCGAAATCGGAAGTTCAATAAAATACTATATTTGTCTGATAGTCAATCAAAACACACATGTTAGTAGCAAGAAAACAGGGCAGTAGTAAGAAATAAGCGGAAAAGCAAGGCTATGTTTATGTAATCAATTGTAATACAAATAATTGTCATTGTAGCAAGTGTAGTAAGAAAACCGAGGTTTTTGGCATCTATTCTTTTTCCTGACTTCAACAATGCGTAACCTCTAAAAAAAGAAGAAAGCGTCAAAATCGGAAGTTCAATAAAAAGCTATATTTGTCTGATAGTCAATCAAAACACACATGTTAGTAGTAAGAAAACAGGGCAGTAGTAAAAAACAAGCGGAAAAGCAATAATGCGCTTGTTTAATTAATTGTAATACAGCTAATTGTATTTGTAGTAATAGTAGTAAGAAAACTACTCTATTCTCACAAACAGCAGCGATTCAGGGTGAAAATATAAATCATTGAAAACAAATCAGATATAATACTTGTAAAAAATAAATATTTCCGGCTAAATTTGCACCGCAAGGGCGCATAAGAGGGGTTTTCGCCCCTTTGTTGGAGGCTGAGCTTCTAACATGTCGGGTGAAATGAACATGCCCGGCAATTAATTTGAAATGTCGGTTCGACCGGATTGAACATACCCTGACATGATTTTTTCGGCAGAGTGACTGGGAGGGAAAAAGGCCGGAGGTTTAATACGAATAACCCCAATGAAGCGCAGCGATTGAGGATTATTCATATTGGACATTTCGTGTCCGGCTGGCAAAGCGCATCCAAGGCTGCTGTACACATCCACGGGGCGGAACTGTCTTGTGGCGTAAATATAAATATTTTTGCCCGTATTTTTGGTAAATATTTAGCGCTCCCTACCCCGGGTACTTGCCGGACGCAGCCAGACAATACAGTCGCCAATTATCAGGAATGAGACTTCCTTAACCTGACGGCGCGTGCGCGGCATGGTTCTGCACGGAAAATATACGGTAAAAAACCTCATTTTTACCTGATTTTTCCAACAAAACAACCTCGTAGAGCCAATGAGTTATCCCAAACGACAAACCTCATTAAAAATAAAGTATACAAAAGTAGAATACGATAATAATATATTGAAAATCAGGAAGAACGCCACGCCGCAAAAGAAATGTACATACTACCTGCATCGTGCGCGGCATGGTTCTGAATATGGAAGGTATATGGTAAAAACTACTCCACATGTAATACCAATCCCTTCAGATATTCCCCCTCGGGATGATATATATTGACCGGATGGTCAGCCGGCTGGCTCAACTGATGCAATATCCGCACTTTCTTGCCCGACATGGCCGCCGCACTGAATACAGCCAAACGAAAAGCTTCCTTGCCGATCACTTGCGAACACGAAAAAGTGAATACGATTCCACCCGGGGCAATCTTGTCAAACGCGGCCGCATTCAGCCGCTTATATCCTTGCAATGCGTTTTTGATAGCGCCGCGATGTTTTGCAAAAGCAGGAGGATCGAGTACAATCAAGTCATAATCTCCGGGATGGATGTTCCCCAGATATTTAAATGCGTCTTCGGCAAAAGCTTCATGCCGTTTATCGCCGGGGAAATTGAGAGCGACATTTTCATTGGCCAGCATAATCGCTTTAGACGAGCTGTCTACCGAATGCACCAGCTTTGCGCCTCCACGCATGGCATAGAATGAAAAACCGCCGGTATAACAAAACATATTCAGCGCCGAACGACCTTTTGCGTAGCGCTCCAGCAATGCCCTGTTTTCCCGCTGGTCTATAAAAAAACCTGTTTTCTGGCCTTTTATCCAATCGGGATAAAACTTCAAGCCGTTTTCTTCAGCGGCTTCGACAACATCCTTGCCTCCATAAAGATAACCGTTCTCCATACCCAAATCAGCTGCGTATGGCAAAGTTGTTTCAGACTTGTAATATATATTTTTCAATGTATCTCCCATAACCGCTTTTAGCGCATCGCAGATCATCATCCGCGACTTGTGCATACCCACAGAGTGCGATTGCATTACGGCAGTTCCGGCATATATATCTATAACCAGTCCGGGAAGGTTGTCTCCCTCGCCGTGGACAAGCCTGTATGAATTATTATCGGCAGACAGCAAACCTGCCGATTTTCTTAATTCCAATGCCGAAGCCAGACGCTTCTTCCAAAAATCCGGGACGATTGCTTCCTCTTCGAAAGAGAGCGTCCGCACCTCTATACTTCCGGTCTGATAATGCCCTACGGCGATAAATTCATCATTGGCCGTATAAACGGAAACCACCTCGCCCTCGGCAAGATCATTATCCTTTTGCTGTATTGCTCCCGAAAATATCCACGGGTGGAAACGCCTCAAAGATTCCTCTTTCTTGGGCTTTAATTTTATCCTTTTATAATTCATATCCTTTTATTTTTGGCAAAGAGCCAAAACAGTACAAAGTTACGATTTTATTTTTAAAGATTCGGTTTATCGTTGATGAGGGTGCATTTGACTAGTCGAACCGAGGTTTCAAATAGTCGTTTTTCAAACGCTTGTTGTTTTAATGCAAAGGGCGCAAGGACAGAACTCCTGACGCGGTAAAGTTTCAATTGCTTTTAATGAATGATTTATAAAAACAATACACCGAGCTGGGATTGTCGTGATCTTGACAGTTTTAATATCGCAATATGCTTTGTATAAATATATTGGATATTCAAGCGCTGTAAAAATGCGACAGTTTATTCTGTGCCAAGTCAGGAGTTCTGAAGGAACGCAAAGCGTTTTTCCCTGCGCCCTTTGTGATACCTTTGTGTTAAAAAATTCTTTAAGGTGCGACAATTTGAAATGAAGATCGGCGGAGCCAAAAGCGACGCAGTTAAACGGCTGTTCGACCAGTCGTTCGCACCTCAAAGAAATTATAATTTTCAGACGATTATGAGTATCTTTGCAACCATATCCGAGAACAAATAAAATAACAGCTATATGGACAAACAGGATAACAGCATACAGCAAAAGGAGTTTAACGATTTTATCCGTGCGATAGGTTCGGAGATAGAACAGGCACAGGTAAAACTCATTTCCGCAGCCAATGTACAAATGCTTTTGCACTATTGGAAAATTGGACATTTTATTTTGTTCAATCAGAAAAGATTGGGTTGGGGAAGCAAAGTTATAGACAAAATATCGAAAGCTATCAGGGATAAATATCCTGAAAAGAGAGGCTATTCTCCCAGAAACTTAAAATATATGTGCCAATTTGCCAAACAATATCCTTTAAACATTATAAATCAACTCATTGTTGCAGACAAGGAATTGGAAACACCTACCATTGCAAAAATTCTTTCTATTGCCAAGGTTTTGAATGATTCCGAAATTGGGCAGGAAGTTCCTGCCCAAATACAAATAGCTAATTCAGAAGATAATATAATTACGCAGGAGCTTCCTGCGCAATTTACAAATATTCAGGAAACATTGTTTACAATTATGCAACAACCTGTTGCCCAAATTGAAAATAGTTTCATTTATTCCCCTGTTTCCAAAATTAATTGGACAAGCCATATGATATTAATGGATAGCAAGTTGCCTTTGGGGGTTAGATATTGGTATATGAAACAAAGCGTTGAATTTGGGTGGAGTAGCGCTATTCTTGACTTACAGATTGAAAGCGGTTTATTCCAACGGCAAATCGAAAAGAAAAAAGTAAACAATTTCACAGCAACACTCCCTACACCGCAAAGCGATTTAGCTAATTATCTGTTGAAAGACCCTTGTATTTTTGACCTTGCCGGATTTAAAGAACGCGCGGACGAACGGAATATAGAAGAACAATTAGTGAACCATGTTACCAAGTACCTTTTGGAAATGGGAAGCGGCTTTGCGTTTGTTGCCCGTCAAAAACACTTTCAAATTGGGGATAAGGATTTTTACGCCGATTTGATTCTGTACAATATCAGACTCCATGCATACGTCCTTGTGGAATTAAAAGCAACGCCTTTCAAACCGGAGTATGCCGGACAGTTGAATTTTTATGTCAACGTGGTAAATGATAAATTGAAGGGCGAGCATGATAACAAGACTATCGGGTTATTACTTTGTCGGGGAAAAGATGAAATTATGGCTCAATACGCATTGGAAGGATATAATCAACCTATTGGCGTGAGCGATTACCAATTAAGTAAAGCTATTCCCGAAGAATTGAAATCGGCTTTGCCTACGATTGAAGAAGTAGAACAGGAATTAACCCGTTTACTTGAACAAAAAGAACATAAGGAGTAATCATGGATACTCGGGACATCCATAAAACCATTGTAAAGATGGCAAATCTGTATTCTGACTTGAATGAGTGGTGGCGATTCAAAAAGTATACCGTCTTTGATTTCTTCCCGACAAGATGGTTATCCCCCTTGAATGTTACAATAAATCTATCTCAATTATCCGTACTGATTGTATCGTAATTGACAGATAACTCTTTAAGTCTGGTTTTTAGTTTTTTAGCGGTCTCCAAATTCCATTTGCCCCATATGTATGCGACTATTTCTCCTCTTTGACGCTCATATGCATGAATCAGCCAGACTTTCTTTTGCTTCTTTCCAACATAAGTCTATTACACAAGGAACGCAAAGCGTTTTTCCCTGCGCCCTTTGTGATACCTTTGTGTTCTTTGTGTTAAAAAATTCTTTAAGGTGCAACAATTTGAATTGAAGACCAGCGAAGCCAAAATCGACGCAGTTTAACGGCGCGCCGACTTGACAAAACAAAAAAACTCTATCTTTGTCATACTTTTTGATTACAACAAAAAAACCGTATATGAATTATTTCAATTATAAAAGGCGTTTATCGTCCGAAACGCGGATAGGGAATACTCCTTTGGGGGGAAACAATCCTATACGGGTGCAGTCGATGACCAACACAAACACCAACGATACCGAAGCCTGTGCGGAGCAAATAATAAAGATAGTAAAGGCCGGCGCCGACTATGTGCGCCTGACTGCGCAGGGTGTACGCGAAGCTGAAAATTTGAAAAACATAAAAGACATTGTAAGAGGGCAAGGCTATACTACCCCTTTGATTGCCGATATACACTTCAATCCGCGAGCGGCCGAAGCAGCCGCAAGAATAGTGGAGAAAGTGCGCATCAATCCCGGAAACTTTGTGGACCGGGTAAAGACATTCGAAACATTTGAATATACAGACGGGGAATACGCACAGGAAATAGAAAAGATAAGGACAAAATTAGCGCCTCTCCTCAATATATGCAAGGAATATAAAACGGCTGTCCGTATCGGGGTAAATCACGGTTCTTTGTCGGATCGCATCATGAGCCGCTATGGCGATACCCCGGAAGGAATGGTGGAGTCGTGCATGGAATTTCTTCGTATCTGCGTCGAAGAAAAATTCCGGGATATTGTGATCTCCATGAAGACTTCGAATACAGTTGTAATGTCAAAAGCCGTGCGCTTGCTGATAGCCCGCATGGAGGAAGAAGGCCTCGATTTCCCGTTGCATCTTGGAGTTACTGAAGCCGGGAACGAGGAAGACGGGCGCATAAAGTCGGCTGTGGGCATAGGTTCGCTTCTTTCCGACGGGATTGGCGATACCATCCGTGTGTCGTTGAGCGAAGATCCCGAATATGAAATGCCTGTTGCCCGTAAACTGGTTGAATACATCACAGGGAAAGAAAATCATCCCGAGATAATAGCCACAGCAAACGAAAAATTCTCTCCGTTTTCTACCGTCCGCAGAAAAACTTATGTTGCCGGCAATATAGGAGGAGACAATCTTCCTGTTGTTATTTCCGATCGTTCGCAAGGAAATTTCGAGTTTAACGCTCATTTCCTCCCCGATTATATATACGTGGGAAAAGACCTGCCGGCGACGGCTCCGCGCTCTATTCCATCCATTATTGATTTCAAAGGATGGAAAGGAGAAAAAAACACCTACCCCTTATTCAACGGTTCCGATTGGGAAAAGATAAAAGAGAATAACTCGATCTTTAAATTTCTGCGTTTATCGTATCCCGAACTGAATGAAAATATTATCTCTCTGTTAAAAACAGACAAATCAATTGTTATTATTCTCTCGACGAATCACATGAATGGCGTGGGGGAACAACGCGCTTTTTTCCACACATTGATAAATAACGATTGCCATACTCCGGTAATTCCAAACCGCCAGTATACCGAAAATGCAACAGAGGATTTGCAGATAAAAGCGGCCGTCGACTTCGGAACTATTTATTTGGACGGATTCGGCAATGGCGTCATGTTGCAAAACGAGGGCGCTGTCCCGTTAAAGAATATCGACGCTTATATGTTCGGAATTTTACAGGCTTCGCGCATTCGTACCAGCAAAACGGAATACATATCCTGTCCCGGTTGCGGACGCACATTATTCGACCTGCAAACGACTGTCGCACTGGTAAAAAGCGCAACTTCACACCTGAAACACCTGAAAATCGGAGTTATGGGTTGTATCGTCAATGGTCCGGGTGAAATGGCCGACGCGGATTACGGATATGTAGGAGCAGAAAAAGGCAAGATCTCGTTATACAAAAAGAAAAACCTGATAGAGAAGAATATCCCGTCGGAGAAAGCTGTAGAAAGACTTGTACAGCTTATCAAAGATAACGGAGACTGGATAGAAGATGGACTGTTTCAATAAACCCGAAACTCAGGGGATTCACAAACAAACATGGTAAAACCTTTACGAAGGTTGAGACTCATGCAGGGTACATTTTTTATATTTTATTTAAACAGATCCGGCTCTATCGTAACAATAAATTAACAATGCAGCGTTATATTTGTATTCCAATAACACTAACTTTGTCCATTTTTTAAACGAACGTTTGCTGCTAATCGTCAAAGAAATATACTCATTTACGGAATATATGGAAGGAAAGAAAAATTATACGGGGCTTACCGACAGGCAAGTTAAAGAAAGCAGGCAAAAGTACGGGATGAATATCCTTACCCCGCCTAAAAAAGAGTCGCTATGGAAACTTTTTCTCAAAAAGTTTGACGACCCCGTTATCCGTATACTGCTTATAGCGGCATTTTTGTCTCTGGGAATATCGATCATCCACAACGAGTATATAGAAACCATCGGTATATTCTGCGCTGTCTTTTTGGCTACCGGCGTTTCTTTCTGGTTCGAAATGGACGCCAACAAGAAATTCGACATACTCAATCAGGTCGACGACGAAGAAATGATTACGGTGACCCGTAACGATAATATCCGGCAGATCCCCAAAAAAGATCTTGTAGTAGGCGACATTGCGTTTCTTGAGATAGGAAATGAAGTACCTGCCGACGGGGAACTTTTGGACGCCGTATCCATGCAGGTAGACGAATCGCGCCTTACAGGCGAACCCGGCGCTGACAAAACAATAGACCCGGAACATTTCGAAGAAGAAGCGACCTACCCTTCGAATCTGCTACTACGTGGAACAAAAGTAATAAACGGGCATGGCGTTTTCAGGGTTACCCATGTAGGCGACGCAACAGAGTTTGGTAAAGCGACGGTAAAAGCAACTGAAAAGGTGGAGGGCGAAACCCCTCTGAACCGCCAGTTGGATTCCCTTGCCAAATTTATCGGGGTTGCAGGCCTTGTTCTGGCAGCGCTTACATTCTCCGTACTGTTTATAAAAGACATATTCCTTGATCCTGAAGTTTCTATTTCGTCAGGACAGTTAGGTTTACTCGGCGCAATAATGACCGGAATAGCTGTGGCAATGATAAAAGTTTGGCTGCCTGTCATATATGACGGGCTGGAGCTTGCCGGAAAAAACGTAAAAGCGCCGAAGGCTGTTGAACAGGGAAGTTGGCTCAGGTGGTTGCTTACAGGCGCTTTGGTCGCAATTGCCTTGATGTTGCCGGGCTATATTTTCGGGATAGATCCGCTTGATGACAATTCGTGGGTGAGTATGGATGTGGCCGCCAAGATCCTCCAGGCATTTATGGTGGCTGTCACACTGGTTGTGGTCGCGGTTCCCGAAGGCTTGCCGATGAGCGTGACTCTAAGTTTAGCCTTGAGTATGCGCCGCATGTTGAAGATGAATAATCTGGCGCGCAAGATGCATGCCGTGGAAACAATGGGAGCAACAACCGTGATCTGCACAGACAAAACAGGAACATTGACTCAAAACCGGATGCAGGCCACCGGTACAAACTTCTACGGAGTTCCCGGGCAGCAGTTGACCGACAGTGAACTTAGTAGACTGGTAACAGGAAACATTTCGGTAAACTCTACCGCTTTTCTCGATTTTTCGAATACGGAGAAAGTGACGGCTTTGGGAAATCCTACCGAGGGCGCTTTGTTGCTTTGGCTGAATAAAAGCAAGATTTTGTATAGTAATATCCGTAATAAAGAAAAGATCATAGACCAGTTGCCATTCTCTACCGAGCGTAAATTCATGGCGACGCTTGTCGAATCGCCAAAATTGAAACGGAAAGTACTTTATGTAAAAGGCGCGCCGGAGATTGTTTTGAGCAAATGTAAAGCCGTAGCCGCAACAGATGGAAATATCCCTGTCGGCGAGTTCAAAAAAACCGTGGACGAACAACTTTTGCAATATCAGAATCAGGCAATGCGCACGCTTGGGTTTGCTTATAAATATATTGACGACGATAATCGCAAGTCTATTGAAGAGCTGGTTTCCGGCGATTTGATATTCCTGGGGATTGCAGGTATCTCCGACCCTGTCCGTACCGATGTGCCCGAAGCCGTTCAAAAATGCCTTAATGCCGGCATTGATGTGAAGATAGTAACAGGCGACACTTACGGTACAGCCAAAGAGATCGGAAGGCAAATAGGTATATGGAACGACGATGCAGATACCGAAAGAAACATTATCGCGGGTATTGATTTTGAAAGTCTGTCCGACAAAGAGCTGTACGACAGGGTGAAAGACCTGAAAATCATGTGCCGCGCACGTCCTTCCGATAAACAGCGTCTGGTTCGTTTACTGAAACAAAGAGGCGAAATCGTAGCAGTTACCGGCGACGGAACCAATGATGCTCCCGCGCTCAATTATGCCGACGTGGGGCTATCTATGGGTTCCGGAACTTCTGTGGCAAAAGAAGCCAGCGATATAACTTTACTCGACGACTCCTTTAGCAGTATAGCTACGGCCGTAATGTGGGGACGTTCGCTATATAAAAATATCCAACGGTTTATACTTTTCCAGTTAACGATAAACGTGGCCGCGTTACTGATCGTATTCCTTGGCTCCATATTCGGACAGGAGCTGCCTCTGACGGTAACACAGATGCTTTGGGTAAACCTGATAATGGATACATTTGCCGCGGGAGCATTGGCGTCTCTTCCACCCGACCCGAATGTAATGAATGACAAACCAAGAAAGAATAGCGACTTTATTATTACAAGTTCCATTGCAAAACATATTCTTGCCACAGGCATCCTGTTTGTAGCCCTGCTTCTTGGAATGATGTATTACTTTTCTTCCCCCGAACGCCTGGATTCATTCTTTAGCTATATCCCCGACAGTGAAAGGGAAAGTTATTTCTTATCCTGCTTTTTTACCGTATTTGTAATACTGCAATTCTGGAATATGTTTAATGCGAAAGCTTATTCCACAGGGAAATCCGCATTGGCGGGACTAAACAAGAGCATCGGATTTGTAATAGCGGCGTTGATCATACTTGTCGGCCAGATACTGATCGTTGTTTTCGGCGGGGAAGTATTTCGTACTGTGCCGCTCACAATACGGGATTGGGGAATAATAACCGTAGGCGCTTCTTTTGTGCTCTGGACAGGAGAGCTGATACGCCTGTTCAACAGGAAGTAAACATAGATCATTAAAGGTTCTTTATCCGGTCGCTGCCTGGTAATGAAAAATAAATGACCTCTAATTGCATGGGTGCATTCCTTACGGAGCCGCCAGGCCAAGGCTGAAAGCTTTCCATATCCCGGCCCAATATAACATGTTGGGTGAAATAAACATGCCCGGCAATTACATCTTGAAAGGGCAATATAATTTATGTCCACAAACGGGTTTCGTCAAAATCAACATCTTGTTTTCTTGAAAATCGGAAAAACCGGGATTCGGATTTGTACCGTTTCCGATTCTTCCGTTTTCATTCTTCATTCCGTATTTTTTATTCTTTATTCTTAATTAATTTCAGAACTCCAATACTATCGCAAATTAAAAAACAATAGCAAACAAAATGATCCGCGTCGGATTACGATACATGACAGCCAATAATCAGTTGTTTATAATTCGCAAATTTGCGCGGTAA
>JAISSD010000101.1 GCA_031273295.1 Prevotella sp. | reverse complement strand
GCCCTTGTCATCGACACGCTTAGGACGTTCTTCCTGATTGTGCTTGCCATATTAGGCCCCATTGCTTTTGCCTTATCGGTCTATGACGGCTTCCAATCTACCCTGACGGCATGGATAAGTCGCTATATTTCTATCTACCTCTGGCTTCCCGTATCGGATTTGTTCAGTTCCATACTTGCCAAGATTCAGGTATTGATGTTGCAGAACGGTGCGCCCGTAAAGGCGATATAATAAATATAGAATTTGCAAACTATTAGGTAAGTGTTCCAAGTTATACCTATCATCATCGGCTCATCTGTCCACGAAAGGACGACAGGGAGTGTAGCACGCCGAAAAACCATAAGTCAGTTAGTTATCAAACTGCAACTGAATGGCGAGATGAAACAGATAGATACAAGGATAAAATCCAAACTGATTAAATGATAGTCCAAATGACCCAACAGCAGATTATAGCGGAAGATAACTACTCACGCTATACCGTGACACCTCTGATACTGTCGTTTTGTAGCAGAGGCAGGAACTGGTCACGGCATAACCGCAATAAGCGGAAACGGACGGAAGTCATATCCGAAAATCTATCACAGCAATGTTATTATATCGTAAACGGGGATTGCCTAAACCGAAACGCCACAAGGCTATTAGGGGAAAGCCCTATGAAAATTCGGCAAGGCAACGGAGCTTCCGTAGTAGTCCGGGCAGGGGAAAGCCCTGTACATGGCGAAGGGAAGCAGCTAATAATTTTAATACAATTAACGGAAAATGTGTGAGACATGAGAAATCCCGAAAAAGTATTAAACAGTCTGACGGAACACAGCAAAAACTTGGATTACAAGTTTGAGCGATTGTACCGTATCTTGTTCAACGAGGAAATGTATTATGTTGCCTATCAACGCATATATGCAAAGCCGGGTAACATGACAGCAGGCGCAGATGGAAAAACCATTGACCAAATGAGCCTGAACCGAATTGAAAAACTGATAATCTCGTTGAAAGACGAAAGTTATCAGCCGAAACCCTCAAAGCGGGTATATATCCCAAAGAAAAACGGGAAAATGCGCCCGCTCGGTGTACCAGCCTTTGACGACAAACTATTGCAGGAAGTAGTAAGAATGGTACTGGAAGCCATCTATGAAGGACAATTTGAAAATCATTCTCATGGCTTTCGTCCCAAACATAGCTGCCATACTGCATTAGCTGATGTTCAGAAAACGTTTTCAGGTGTCAAATGGTTTGTAGAAGGAGATATTAAAGGCTTTTTCGACAATATCAATCATCAAATATTGATTAATGCGATGAAAGAGCGTATCTCCGATGACAGATTTATTCGACTAATCAGGAAATTCCTGAACGCAGGTTATCTCGAAAACTGGAAATTTCATAACTCGTACAGCGGAACGCCGCAGGGAGGCATCGTCAGTCCAATACTGGCGAACATATACCTCGATAAATTAGACAAGTATATGAAAGAATACACCGAAAGGTTTGACAGGGGAAAAGAACGGAAAAGATGCGAACAGTCAATCAAACTTGAAAACAAACGAAGCTGGATTCGGAGAAAATTAAAAGTGGTAACAGACCAGACGCAAAAGGCAGAGTTAATAAAAAAACTCAAAGTCTATCAAAAAGAAAGTTTGCGCTTTCCTTTTGGCGACGAAATGGACACCAATTACAAAAGACTCAAATACGTGAGATACGCCGACGATTTTCTGATAGGGATAATAGGCAGCAAACAGGATGCCATCAAAATCAAAGAGGATATTAAAATATTCCTCAATGAAAAACTGGCTCTGGAGTTGTCCGAAGAAAAGACCCTTATCACTCATTCGGAAAAAGCGGCAAAATTTCTCGGATATGAAATCAGTATAAGGAAGTCAAACGTAACCAAAAGATGTGCAAACGGAAGAGTAATACGTATCTATAACAAATCGGTACGGCTAATGGTGGGTAAAGATGTGGTAAAAAACAAATTGCTTCATTACAAAGTGCTGGATATAAAAATCCACAATGGGAAAGAGCAATGGAAACCAAAATCCAGACCTATCCTTGTCTGCAACGACGACCTCGAAATTCTCAACAAATATAACAGTGAAATAAGAGGATTAGTCAATTACTTTTCAATGGCAGTTAACTGCTGTTGTCTGGCACAGTTTGGGTTCATAATGGAACGCAGTATGTATAAAACATTTGCGCAAAAATACCGAACGAAAGCATCCAAAATCCGAAAAAAATACAACAGGAATGGACAGTTTTCGGTAAGGTATCGCCTCAAAAGCGGCGAGATAAAAGACCAGACTTTTTACCACGACGGGTTCGCAAGGAAAAACGAACCCACGAGATTTATGAATATTGACAATGTACCAAACCCGTACCACTTCAAGGCTACCAAACTTGTAAACAGGTTGAAAGCAGCGAAGTGCGAGTTTTGCGGGGCTATGGACAAGTTAGCGATGCATCATATCAGAAAATTAAAAGACCTAAAAGGCATAACGCCTTTGGATAAATGTATGATTGCCCGCAAACGGAAAACTATTGCTCTGTGCGGTAACTGTCTTAATAATCTCATTAATAATGAATAGACTGATGTTATTAGTGGAGAGCCGGATACGCGGAGACGTGTACGTCCGGTTCGGGGGCGAGTGTCCGAAAACCCACCGTAGCAATACGGCAGGGCGTTGGATGCTTAGCCTACACATTTCCGAACTGCAGAACAATCCGAATTTTTCCATAGACGCTTCCAATACGGTGTATGTGATATTCATGATAATCGGCATCGTGGGTTACTTCACCATTCCGACAGTCGCGGGCTGGATCATACAGGCAGGCGGCATGGGTGCATACAACAAGAACCTGCAAACGGCGGCAGCCAAAACGGGAGGCGCGGCAGGTGCTGTTTCCGGTGCAATCACGGGTAACATTTCCGGACGATTGAGGGGAAAGTAACAGGGGA
>JAISSD010000030.1 GCA_031273295.1 Prevotella sp. | reverse complement strand
GGCGCCAGGGCGGCTTCGATCTGGCCCCAGGACAAGCGACCTGCCAGAGCGGCCAAGGGGTGGCGCAGGTCAATCATCTGATCGAGTCGGGATCGGAAAAAGTCGTCGGTGGGCATCGGAATTTTCCTCGTTTCTCTCAGTTTTCCAGGGGGATTATTTTAATTTCTCGGGGATTCCTTGGGGGCTTTTTTGGAGAAAATCCTCTGCCTGTGGGGGTCGGGGCGTTTTGCAGGGCCGACTATGTAAAAATCAAGGAAAGCCTTGCCTATATCTATAAGGACTGAGACATAAAAATTTTTTTATAACGTGCTGGCGTTTCAACTGTATTTCCTATCTCGTCAACAACTTTTATTCCTCCATTTTTTAAGATAGTGATCTGATTGGCTGCCAGAGGATATTTTTCTCTATTATATACAAGATAAGGAATAGGAAAAAAACCTGCCTTAAATACTCTATACAAGCCGTCTGCAGAATACAGGTTTGGGATATTTTTCTCCAGAAAATGGATGGCTTCTTTTGCCTCATTGTAAATAATATCTGTTCTTGAAAGCAAATTTTTTGAGTATTTGATATTTTCTATATTTCCTAGTTTTTTTTGAGCACGGTATTCATGCAAGGCGGCCAAAGTGATTTGGATGCTTTCATTGACGATCTCGGGAGTAGCAAGATGAACTGCCTCAGAGTAACTGACGACATGAATTATTTGGGGACTGTTTTCATCATCTGGTTCAATATCATCCATGAGAGCGGTAACTGCCGCCAGTTGAATTTTTGCTTTTTCCAAATCTGCTGAAAAATAATCCAATCCGGCACGGGTTTGCAAACTTACCTTAAATCTGTCATCCTCCAGCTCGCGCACTAGTTTGAGCATGGCTTGCCCTTTAGCGAGATCCTGGATACCCCATGTGTATTTAGGCGTATTCAACATATTTTGGAGAACAAGGTGATTTATACCAAGTATCTTTGCTGTCTTGGCAGCAAGATAGGCAGATATTACATATGTAATATCATCGGCTCCTCTAAAAGAAAAGTGGTGAGAAACAATTGGCTCTAGTGGTTTGCCAGTGCTGGCAATGTACTTTATGGTTTCTATATGTTCTTTCAAGTTTTCCTGTACCGTATTTTTTCCACGGCCATCAATTTCGCAAAACCACCAGAAAGAAAGTGCATGCCAGGAGATGTTCAAGCATCTTTCATGTAACACTGCCATCCCTGGGACATTTTTTGTCCCCGCGTAAGTTCGAATTAACATGGGCGTTGATGCCTCTTTTATTTGAAGATATTCCTGTTCTGAATTAACAGGAACTCCGCCGCCATTTACCAGACCTTCCCATTTTTCTCCAAAATTTGATTGTGTTAATTGTGAGGTTCCAATAGATAGAACATCCAACAATCCCTTGTCCGCTAGTTGTCTTTCCCAGTCTATAAATTCCTTTATGGCTTCTTGGCGATCAGGATTATATGGGCCAACGTGCGCCCTAATGATTGGCAAAGTTTTTTTGGCCCTACAATATTCCAATCTTTTTATGTAAGAATCCGTATTTGTGCCAGCCTCTTTATAACCCAAGTGATCCTGAGCCTGGATCAACCTGTAACGTTCGCTGCTGATCACTTTGGATGCGAATTCAAATAACATGTCATCATAGTCATGCTTTTGCAAAAGATCATCCGGAAGTTTGTTTTGAGGAACCCCAAGTTTTTTTAACGATTCAACGGGAGACTCTCCACCAGAAAATACCGGAAAGTTTCTACCAAGTTCTCGTTGTACAAGTGAACAGGCATCAGGCAATCCCGAAAAAAAGATGGAGTGTATTGTGCCTCCCCGTTCCGTGAACATTTTGTGTTCTTGCAATTGATAATACAATCTGCAGAAACAGTCCTTGGCGTATATAGGGTCCAGCCTATAGCTAAATCCAAGTCTGGATATATTATTCTCCATTATCCATTTTTTGAACAAAGAGAAATTATTCACGTTTTGGATATTAGCAATAGATTCAGAAACTGTCATCGGCGCCACATGAACAGCATAGCCGCAATTTTTTAACAGGTTAGAAATGATAGATACCCCCAGCGTATGAGCATCCATATGCGGTTTTATAAAACCGAAAACCTCGTTATCCGAAAGAACTGTCATATTGAACCAATCATTACTCAGGTTTTTAACGGAGAAAGATATAGTACATTTGTAAAAATCACGGAATTGATTGGACATTACGTATCGAAAGCACAACAGGATGCATTTCAGCGTTATACCTTTTCAAAAACGAAAAAAGTGTTTCCCCAGTAATTTTTATCCCCATTTCTTATAGGATCAAAACTCAATAAGCAAGCAAGATTGCTCAATAATCGAAATACTCCGTTTTTATTGGCATTTATACGTTTTTCCTCTTGATTGTCACCAGGAAAAAAGCGATAAATATTTTTTGCAATACATCGCTCAAAATATCTATGAATAAAAAAATCAACTGTAACTTTCATTCTATTGACAAATCCAGCTTTATAAGCAAGCATAACATATTCCGCCGCCAATCTTCTGACATAACCCCCCCCCCCCCCCCCCGCGCGTACACTAAACTCTTCGCCCGAGGTTTGCTCGAATATTATGAATTTTCCATGTTTCTTTAATGTTTTATTAATATCCATGAATATATGAAGAACCTTCTGTTCATCGAGGATATGGGCAAAGACCGCAATGGCATAAACCAAATCATGTTGATGTGCACTGTGATTATCAGTATCTCCACAATACAGAGATATGTCGCTGGATAAAACAGACCTTGCCTTTGAAATAAAATTTTTTGAAATATCAAAGCCGGAAAAACGAAGATTGGGGAAAAGTTTGTAAAAATAATTCAAATACCATCCATCACCACATCCAAAATCCTGTACATGTCCACCCGTCTCTAAACAACTCATTTGCTTAGCTAACACATGCAGTAGTATATTTCTACGCTTTAAATAATATGGGATAGGCGTTATGGTATAATAACTCTCTCCTTTGTATATATAGGATAGATTTTTACGGTTGTCCCAGTATTTTTTTTGCATGATCGGCATCAACAGCCTAGTTGTTTGACAATTTCTTCGACCGAGAGCTTGTCCAGCCCCAAACGTTTTAGTGTTCTGCCTTCTTGAATGAAATCCATATTCAACAATGCTGAACATATATCCAAAACCGATTGCGTAATCGGCATTTCAACTTTCGCTATTTTTGCAAATTCCAAAAATGGAACTATTCCAGTCGGTATGTCTTCGAGCAATTGACGAGAGTAAATCGACTTTGGAGACAATATGTCGCAATAGGCTGGGTTATTTTTTATTCTTTCATGCAAGGTAGCTCCTAGCACACCGGAATAAGCATAAGACACCCACTCTGCTGCTGGAATTAATTCCACACCAAATGCCTTTCCAAGGCTGATGCGTTCACTGTCCACTTTATTAATAAAATCCGTGATACATCTGGTTAGGTCTCGATAAAAATAAAAACTTTCTCCCCGCTCTATTGTCGCCGCATTGAATAATATGATACTAGGATGAAAAACCGCGCCGATATTTTCAAAACTGGTTTGTAATATATTTTTCGCAGGCATAAAGCATGGATAAATATCTGATAGTTCATTGATAATATATCTAGTTGATGCGCTTTTGTCAGAAGAAAGTAAAACACGATTTTTTATTCCAATAATATTAACATGAGCATTTTCTATAATTCTGCATGCATACATCAACGTCTGGGCTTCCGCCAGATATATTGTATTCCTGACACTTGTATCATTTAAGGCGTTTTTAAATTCGAGCAAACCTCCTGTTCTTCCTGGATTCAATAAGACAATCTGGTCCCGTTTTAAATGAGGAACCATCTGCTCAGCCAAGCCCTTATGAGCATTGGCTGTTGTTGCAATCATGATAATATCGGCATGTTCCATAGCAATTTTAATATTGCTGGTCACGATACTCATTTCTCCTTCACCCTCTATTTGACCGCATAATGTTATTTTTTTTGAATCCTGAATCATTTTGACGACATCAGTATTTCTTCCATATATGCATACATGATGCCCACGCATAGCGCAATAACCGGCGATGGCTTGACCACCATTGCCTGTTCCAATAACTGTGATGTTATGTTTTTTTGACATGGTGCGCTACTGCAAATATAGCGAATGGATCATGATATCTTGCCCTTTATCATTCAATATTTCAATGTTTTTATCGCATAAATGAAGTTTCTTAATCAACGAAGCTTTGTTCCGGTCTGTTAATAAAAAACCAGCAACCCGATCGCTGCTTGTTTCATGCTTTTGAATTTCCATACCCGTTGTTTTGTACATAAAATAATCATCGATTATACCGTCGTTTTTTAATTTATCCATGCCATTTTCTTCCATGAATCTTCCTGGATTGCAATAGATATAATTCATCAAGGCATAATTCACACGTTTTTGTGGGGAAACAACTGGTTTCTCACCCAATATTAAATCAACATAAACTTTCATGATATCGATTCCAGACAATACTTCGATTAATTTATATTTTGATCCTCCTCCAATTCGTGTGCTTAGCTCCAAAACATGAAAGCCTTTCTTGTTTTTAATCAATTGTACCAACAACGGAGTATTTTTCAACTGAAAATGTTTCGCTATTTGATGGCCAATGTCAAGGACAGTTTCTTCCAGTTCTGGTTTTATGGCCGGATAGCAACTTTGAGTGATCGTGAATGAATTTGTGTTTTTTATCTTGTTGGAGCTTGTGACAGACATTAATTTTACATTATAATCTTCAATATAAAA
Organism: Prevotella sp.; assembly: GCA_031273295.1. Lineage (GTDB taxonomy): Bacteria > Bacteroidota > Bacteroidia > Bacteroidales > Dysgonomonadaceae > Dysgonomonas. The sequence continues at coordinate 1,226 of JAISSD010000030.1, read as the reverse complement.
ATCAGCTGAAATCTCTTTGCCAACCTTGAATTCTTCTGCTATGGCAGTTTTAGTCCGACTCAGTGAAATTGCTTCCTTTGTAATATCTGGAATATCTGATAAATCAAATGCCTTTTTTACCCCTTTTGAGCTATTGCAATCAACTGGTTTTACAACTATAGGAAAAGCAAGGCCGTTGAATTCTTTTGTATCTATTTTATCTGTGACGATAAATCTGGCTGTTGGAATATTATTATCCAACAATATTTTTTTCATATACGCCTTGTTTGTAACATTCAATGCGGTTTGATAAGAAATGTAGCAGGGCAATGACAGCATGTCCGATACCTGCGCCACAGTCAATAGTGCCTGGTCAGTGCAGGCCGTTGTGATCATCTCAATATTTTCTGCAATGGCTATTTCTTTTACAAGTGTCACATCCAATGTACTGGCAACAATATGCCTATCCGCATATGGTCTGGCTGGAGGATCGAGATTATAGTCGACCAGGACTACATCATGCGAGCGTTTTTTTAATTCTTTTATTAACGCAATTTGATCTGAACCACCTGCCAATACTAATATCTTCATCATACCTCCATTTCGAAATCACAATTCTAGATTTCGGCAATGAGATCGCAGATTCTATCGACTTTAGACATTTCCAGATCGGGATAAATCGGCAGGCACAACACCTGCCGCGCAATTCTGGTCGCCGTCGGCAAATTATCGCTCCGGGCCGACAGCAGGCCGCGATACATCGGAAACTCGGAAATCAGGGGGTAGAAATAACGGCGCGGGTATATGCCTTCATCCTTCAAACGCTGATACAGAACATCGCGTGCAATGGGGTAGTCTTCTCCTACCAGAATGGGGAAATAGGCCTGGTTGGCAACTTTCTCACCGGCATCCCGCAAACAATGAATCCCCCGGACATGCCGCAAACGTTCGCGATAAGCCGCGGCGATTGCCCGGCGACTGGCCAATGCCTTGCCAACGTGTTTGAGTTGCAGCAGCCCCAACGCGGCGCTGAACTCATTCATCTTGCCGTTGATGCCGCTGGCGACAACGGTTGTTTCGCCGACATAGCCGAAATTCTTGAGATGGTCGATATGTTCCTTTGTTTTTGCGTCGGGACAAATGATGGCGCCGCCCTCGAAAGTATTGAACACCTTGGTGGCGTGAAAGCTCAACATCGAGAGATCGCCGTGGCGCAGGATGCTGCCGCCTTCGTCTTCCACGCCGAA
>JAISSD010000023.1 GCA_031273295.1 Prevotella sp. | reverse complement strand
TTGATGACAATTTTTGATCGACGACTGGCTTGACTTCCGACTTTCTGTTAAACTTTTTCATAGCGGTGGTTCCTTGAAAAATGATGCTTTTTGTTTTACTTCACCATTTTCCAATAACCTCGCTGCTTTTTCAACTCATACACAACTTTCGAGTATAACTCAGCGTTCCGGCAAAAGCCAACGTGGAACAACAAAAGGAATTTCAAAAAAAACGCTTGAACCGTCGATAAAACAAGCACAGGAGGGGAAAACCCATTTGTATTCTGTTGATGCCTCTCACTTTGTGATGGGAGCGTTTTTGACGGCGGTTTGGAGTTTTAAGCGGTTGTTTATTCGGACGAGCAGTGGTCGTCAGCGGTTTAATGTTTTAGGGGCATTGAATATGTTGACATTGGATTTGCTCACGGTCGTTAATGATTCGTATATCAATGCGGGAAGTGTTTGCGAGTTCTTACAAAAGTTACGGTTGCTTCATAGTGATGATTCAATTACACTGATATTGGACAATGCGGCTTATCAACGTTGCTGGTTGGTTCAGAGTTATGCAAGGTTATTAAACATTGAGTTATTGTTTTTGCCAAGTTATAGTCCAAACTTGAATCTCATCGAACGTCTTTGGAAGTTTGTGAAAAGGCAGGCTTTGTATAACGTTTATTATGAAACCTTTTCTTCATTCAAAGCCGGAATTACAAATTGTTTGCAAAAAGTAAACTCCGATTATAAAAGCACATTGAAAACAACTTTAACGCTAAAATTTCATATTATCGAAAATCAATATATTATCGCAGGATAGAGTATAGTTCTTGTCGTTTTGCGTTTTATTCGGGCACGGAAAAGAGCGTATCACTTCCTGTATCTGATTTACGTGTGTTTGATTTCCACATTAACTCCACAGGTATTCCTCAATATCCTTTGCTGATTTTCTCCATTCAAATTTATTCAGTGGATGATAGCGGTGTTTAATATCACAATAATCGCAAAATGGTACTCTATTTGACAAAAATTCTTCGATTTCATAATAACTTTTTATCTTGTGTAACTCAATATAATCATTTTCTGTTACATTAAGAGTTTTGTTAAACTGCTTATTAAAATAATCAATATATGCAATTTGAGGGCAAGGATATATTTTCCCGTGACGTAAAACGGTGCATCCAATTCTGTGATGACAATTAATAAAATAGTATTTTTCCTGATTTCCAGATAAATCAAACGGAAACTTAATCATATGTCCTTTATTTTCAGAAAAATGTCCGCTGTTATTAAGATTACTGTTAATGATTCCGAATACCGCTGCCTTATTGAGAATTTTTGCATAATCCAACCCGATTGGATATTTTGTAACTCGCAGAAAGACATTGTATTCAATTAGAGATTTCCAGAATTCATTTCCCATTTTAAGCAGCAATAGTCCATTCGTAACGAAAGAGATGTTCGAATATGGAAAATGAATCCTTGTTACTTTAATAAAGTCAACGATATCTGGATGTAGCAATGGTTCTCCACCGAGCAGTTTTATTACTTTTAGGTTTCCAGAACAGATTTCTGAAAGACGGGATATGTCACGAGAATATTCTTCAAAATCAAGAAAATACTCCTCTTCGACAAGGTTAGAGAAATGATTACAAGAACTACAACATAAGTTGCAATGGTCGACTACATTGATTTCAATTTGTCTCATCTTCACTCCGTGAGGACGAAGACAATTTGTTATCCTTTGGCAGTTATGTTCGCTAACTCTAAAAATATCAAATTTATATGTGTTTTCGATAAAATCTTTTTGGTGTTCATCAGCAAGGCACAACAATACACCAACGCTTTCTTGATTGGACAAATCGTCAATCGCAAAAACTGGTAAATGAAATATATTGAATTGGTATCTTTCGGCATCTGTCACGAGGTATCCTTCTATAGGAACGCCGGAGGTGTTCAAGTATTTGGCGATGTATTCGCTATTATCGCTTGTGCCGTAGATATACACTTGCTTATGGCATCTGCAAAATTGAACCATATTCTCGATTTCTGAAATTCTGGGAAATGTGTTAATATATTCTTGATAACTGCCTGTATTTGCCATCGTGTTTCCATCTTATAGGGAGTCCGAATAACCATAGATTTGTTGATTAAATCTCTAATAAATAAACATCTCTAATATATTTTGTCTGTATTGTGATAGTTGTTTTTAACTGCATTCCCAATGCAAGCAATAATTTCCTGCTTGCAATGTTATCTGGATGTGCTTTTGCAACGATATTTTTATATCCGTTTAATTTTGCAATTTTTATTGTTTCTCTACTGACCGCAAGTGATAAACTTTTGCCACGAAATTTCGGCAAAATGACAGTCGCCCCCTGCTCAATCGTCTCTTGTTCTCGCAAGTTTAACATATCAATTATTTCTTTCATCGTAGGAGAAAGCCCTTGAATTGCCACTAGTTCGTTATCGTCTGAAAAAGCACCATATAACGTTTTTCCATTTTTTTCGGATAGCATACTTTGCAGCCACTCTTTTTTGCAAGGATAAAGCCATAAGTGATTTTCCAAATTGCTTTCAATTTCCTTGAACGTTAAAAAAATTTCTTCAAAGTTGCTTTTGCCAAGTTGTTGTATTTGCATTTTTATCATTTTCCTTCGTTATTTACATATTAGCGTATAATCCTAATTTTTATTGTCTATATCCGCAGTGTTTGAAGTATCCGTTGCAGTCCTCTGGCGTAAAGTATTGTGATGATTGTTCCAAGAACACAAGCAACTTATCGACATCACGAATCTTCTTTTTTCCGCAATATTGTCTTCTCTTTCGCAAAACTATTTTCTATCGGATTCAAGTCAGGACTGTAAGGCGGTAAGTAAAGCAAACTTGCCTTGCGCTGCTCAATCAAACAACGAACACACGGACTCTTATGTGCTTGCAAGTTGTCCATCACAACAATATCACCTTTCTTCAACGTCGGACACAATACATCTCGAACATAATCCAAAAAACGTGCCGTTGTCATCCCGCCGACAAAACTTTTCGGTGCAACAATGCCGCTCCTCTTAATGCCGCAAACATATGTAATGTTTTGCCAATGTCCGTGCGGAACCTTATCAACAATCGGCTTGCCTTTCGGAGAACGTGCATAACGCCGAGTCATATTCGTCTTCGATCCCGATTCGTCAATAAACACTAGTTTTTTAGGGTTCAAACCGGCTTGCTTCACTTTCCATTCCGCTCGTTTTTGGGCGACATCCGGTCGGTCTTGTTCGGCGGCATACACTATTTTTTTTATAAGTTAACTTCAAATGTTGCAGTTCCCGATAGACCATTGAGGTGCTGACTTTGATAGGAAGTTGTTCGGCAAGTTCTTCGAGAGTGGCATCGGGAGTTTCTGTAACGATTTCTTTGAGTTCTTCTTGATATTTTTTTAGTTTGCGTTTTCGACCGGCAACTCCTTGGAGGGGTTTGGCTTCGTAGGAACCGGTTTCTCTGAGCCGCTTTTTGAGTATCTGTATCCATTGTCTGGACACGTTATATTTGTCTGCCGTTTTTTGCAAACTCAAACCTGCGGCGATGTCATTCATCACGCGTGTCCGTAAATCCATCGAATAACATATCGGCATTGATTCCTCTCTGATAAAATGCTATAATAAAATCATACCTAAAACTATTATAACAATTTATAAAAAACACGCAAGAGAAATTAGGATTAGACGCTAGGTTTCCAAGGTAACGGTTTCTTCCCGATTTCACCCTTGGGAAATGTATCAAGCAATGATTTCATTGAAAGGTTCACAATCTGAACATCATTCTGTTCTGCCAGTTTTTTTACAAATTCAAGTTGAGAAATAAAATTAAAATTCATTCTCATTCTTTCTTTCAAATTTAAATAATCAGGGAAAACCTGCGGCGATTCGTATGAATGAGAAAATTGTCTATAAATTCTACAAAACTCGTCTGTGTAAAAAGAATTTATTAAAGTTGCATCTGCTCCGGCTAACCAAATCGTTTTATATCCTGCAACAAGTGCCATACAAAGGGACCGGACAACAGAATTCGCTGTTCCGATGATATAGTAGCCGTTGGATAGTGCTTTCATAGGTTCAGGATGGTTTTCAGGGAGTTCAAAAAGAGAACACCCCGTTATTTTTATAAACTGATTATCAACCAAATTTTTTGTGGCGGACACATATTCATATGGGACAGAACATTGCAAAGACCAATCTACTTTATCAAACATTGACCACCCGCGTTCCACTGTGTCCTTATGTATAAGTCCATTTGGTAATGACGTATTAAAATCACAATGGTCACAAATCATATGATAATCAGGGCAGAATACAAAAAACCATTCTGCAAGCGTCGCCGAGTTCATACTGTAAACATCTACGTTGTTCCTGTAATTCAAACACTGGTCTATTATTTCCAAAAATGAAGGTCCGTTTGCTATGACGAGCAACTCTTCATGGCATCGTAGCGGAGGAGGAGTCCAAATATCTCCGATATTTGAAACATCAATATTGCTTTCTTTTTTCAATCTTTTACGAACAATTGTCTCTTCGTCTTTCATAATCGGTTGTAAGGCATTGAATTTTGACATTTTTATCATCAATCTTTTGTATCCTTGAGAGGATACAGTTCCGACCAACGTTTTTTTGCGACACCAATCAGAGCATTCTGCATATAAAATCGGGAATGTCCTATGGGAGATGAACAACGAAAAGGCACTGACCCCAAAATTTGTCGGTTACCCACATTATAGATAAGGAAACTATCATTCATTGTAAGAATGAGATGTTCTCCATAAATGTCAGTTGCGATGGAGTTACAGTGCTGAGCCTGCATTGGCAAAGAAAATGGTCGGGACATGAAATTTTGATTGGAGAAGTCAGCGTTGTCATAAAATGGGTCGTCTAAAAGTTTGTGAATATGCCATCGTGACATATCCGATGCGTTAATAATTTCGAGTTTATTTTGATTAGTGGCTGCCAACAGTGTTTTTCCTCTGTGGAGAAAGGAACAGTGTTGAATAGTTCTCACAAATTGCGGATGGCTATATGTACCTTCAATGGCGGACTGCCCTTCTGTAATGCGTATCTTATGAATGGTTCCTGGATTGAAAACAAGTACTCCGTCCATATGAGGAACGAGACTGTGAGTGGAAACATAGAATAGGTGTGGAATCTTTGGATCCAACTCAAAGTGAGCAGGAACAGGGTAAGGAATACGGGTAAAAGAAATTTGTCCTGTTTGCATATCTAATGTTGCCATATAGTCAAGAACTGCCCATTCCTGTAGGCATCGCATAACATCATCTTCCCGTAAATCACTGACATTTTTCTTGAGTCGCTGTTTTCGCATTGGGGCGAACACCATATAACGTCCATCGCCGGATATGGTCACCTGGTGAATCATATCATAAAACATAAATTCGTGTAAAGTTTCTGCACGCATAGTGAGAAGATGTAATCGACAAACCTGACAACGTACTTGATTAGTGCCATCAGACATTCCCGCTAAAACATCCTTGAAAGTCCATCTTGCAAAATAGAAATGGTCGTCATCGTCAAAATCACCCGTTGCTGTATAAAACCATAAACCCTCCGAAGCATCTCGGTTATGCCAGTGAGTGACCTCATCAGTTTTTCTGTCAATGATGTCAAGATGAAAAAAATTATATCGGGATGCAACGAGAAAACGGCGAGATGGTGAAAGTTGCACCACATGCATAGTACGCTTCCACATCAGATAATCTAAGTGAGATACACGCATAGACAAATTATCTACACTGCATACAGTAGAGAAATCATATAGAGATATTGGTATTTTAGGTATTTCGCAAGTGTATGTGTCAAAATGTTGCTGCATAAAATCGGCAATTTCATAAACAGACTTGCCGTCTTCGACATAGCCATTGAGAACAATCACAGGTACCGGGGGGATAGGGTTTTTCATTGTAAAAGGTAATATCGCTCTATTGGCTTTCTCAAATGGGATGGTACTTGGTTGCCATTTTTCTCCTTCATCTAGGAAAAGATTTTTTATCGCAGTGCTGAACAGATATAGTTTAGCCGGCTGCACGTCAATAAACTCTTTACTCTGAATATCCATAATTTCGCCGGTGGCAATGACAATGGTTTCGTCCGCCAGAGAATGCTGCTTTGTATATTGCTTGAAGTTATAGACAGGTAGTCCCCAAATTTCTCGCGTAGGACCAGTATCCAGAAGGAATTTTACTGTGATATTCAAATCTTGCTCGCTGATATGCTGTACCAAATCTTTGGCACACTTATCCGCACCAAAAATGCAGATGTGTTGCCCTGCAAGTTTTGGCAATGTATCAATTACCAGAGTGTCAACAATCATTGCGATTTAGCCTCCTTGCAAATATGATAGTATGTATCTTCACAATAAGAACACCTCTCGCAGTGTCGTCCACATACGCTGGTCTTTTCAAACCAATCATTTCCAAATGCCTTATTGTCAAGAATACGGGGTGATATTACAAAGGAACTGTGTGGTTCTAACAAATCTGTCAAATTGCCATTCCACTCTCCCTGCGCATATGCGGTTAACACCAATGCCGGGTCAAAGTGTGACCTTGTTGCAAGTTTTACCGTATCAAACAAACCTTCGTACCAAGGTTGACATAAATCGAAAAAAGTGGTGCTTGAATCCACAAACTGGTATCCTACGGCATATTTCATAATAGAACGAGTTATTCCTTAAAGTTGTGTATGTATTGTAAAGCGGCAACATCCTCATTCAGCATCATCGCGTTCGCTACAAGCGTTCCCAAGAACAAACGAAAATCTCTTTTTAACGCTGTTCGTGGAACTGATACAGTATTTCAGCAATATATTGCGAAGTATTTCCGTCTCCGAATTCCGAACTATCAAACACTAATTCTGGACAGTTTCCAAAAAAATCAATACTACTCTGAAATATACCCGTATCATATTTTGCTAATATACTACACGAATTTTTCAGCGTACCTAAAACTTCAGTACTGTTTCTTAAAATAATACTGGGAGTATGAAGAAAATAGGATTCTCTCTGAACTCCATTTGAATCTGTGATTACATACCTTGAATTTTTTTGAGCCCACAATATATCTGGATATGAAAGAGGATTCATTACTGTAATATTTTTATTGGTAGTTATTTTCTCGAATAAATTATTTTGTTGCAAGGCATTTTTTGTGCGAGGATGCATAGGAAATATAATCCGTTCATCAATTCTGTTCACACAATCAACAATCCATCGCAGGTTATCTACATTGTCTGTGTTTTCTTTCCGATGAACAGTCAATAAAATAAACCCCTTGGATTCAATATTCAGTCCCTTCAACGCCTGCTGCTTTAGAATGGACTGTTTTTTCAAAATTACTTCCAGTAATAAATCACCGACACAATGTATATTCTCACTCTTGATACCTTCATTTTCTAAATTGGATATCTCTGTGTATGTTTGGGCAAAATGTACAGCAGAAATATTGTCAATAAAAACACGATTTATCTCTTCCACCATATCGTCATCAAAGTTTCTGACTCCTGCTTCAATGTGTCCAACAGGCACATTAGAATGAAAAGCCGTCTGTGCAGCGATAAATGGAGTATTGGAATCTCCTATCACAAGTACAAATTCAGGTTTTTCCTTGTTTATCAATTTGGCTATTTCCTGTCCAATTGCAAGTAATTGTTCTCCTGCCTGATTATTAGAAATTCCGATATGATAATCAGGTTTTCTAATCTGTAAATCGTTAAAAAAAACATCCGACAGATTGTAATCATAATGCTGTCCAGTATGTACCAAAACTACATCAAAGTAATCTTCCAGCTTCCGTAGCAGGATAGTTATTTTAACAAAATGTGGACGTACCCCAACAATCAGCATAAGTTTCATCTCTGTTATCAATTATATTCGGAGTTTCTTTCTACACTCAAATTCAGCATCAGTAATAATTTTTTGCCCATTTCCTAAAACAGGAAGTATGTCAGCTACTCGGTTAAACAGTTTGAGCATACCGTCAATTTCTAAACTTGCTGCCTGGTCTGTCCCCCAAAGGTTATGATTGATAGTAATATGACGTTCAATAACCTTTGCTCCTAATACCGCCGCAATAACTGACGGCTCAATATCATATTCGTGACCACTATAACCGATTATACAACCATAGCGTTTTCTCAGTGTTTCGATAAGTTTAAGGTTTAATTCTTTATGTTTTGCTGGATATGAAGAATTAGTATGAAATAAAACGTATTCTTTTGTGTATTTATCAACGACATTTACGGCGTTATCAACTTCTTCCAAAGTACTCATACCTGAGGAAAAAAATACGGGTTTGCCACTTTTTGCGCATTCCGATAGAATTGCATCGTCTGTAATTTTTGCAGAAGGTATCTTAATGAAAGGTATGTCATAGTTAAGTATGAATTCTAAACTTTTTATATCCCATACAGAAGCACTCCAATGTATCGGTTTTTCACGACAATAATTATTAATGTAATCATATTGTTTTTTTTCAAATTCAACACGATAACGGTAATCAAGATACGTCATTTCTCCCCACGGCGTGCTTCGCATAACATCTTTTTGATTTTCAGGGATGCAAGTTGACGGAGTACGTTTCTGAAATTTGACACAATTCCAGTTCGTAACGAATGCAGCATCAATAAGTTTCTTGGCTATCTGCATATCGCCATTATGATTAATACCGATTTCTGCGATAAAATATACGGGGCAACCTTCCCCAATAATAGTATCGCCTAGTTTTATTGTTTTCATCTGTACTCCAATTAACTTGTTTTTTGCCGAGCCGAAATAATCATTTCGCAGAATTCTCGAACCGCTCCATTTCCGCCGGAAGCATTCAATTTTATATTCGCGATGGCTGATATATATGGGTGAGAATCAGTTGGGCAAACCTTACATCTGAAAAGCTGCATTGCTTCGATATCGTTTATATCATTCCCAACATACGCAGTATATTCTGGATTGACGTTCTCTTTTTTTAGATAATTCTCTAAAAAAACAGATTTATTATTACATACTTGAAAAACAGGTAAATTAAGTTTCGCAGCTCTGGCGGAAACAACGGGATTGTCTTCTGACGAGATAATTAACATTCGTATATGCTCTTTATGCAAAAGCTCAATTCCAATTCCGTCAGCGCGGCTGCAACGAACCATTTCAATACCATTTTGATCTACATAAACAGTGTTATCTGTGAACACACCATCAAAATCAAAAAAAATAGTTGTAATCTTCGCTAAATTCATAATAATGTGGACTCTTTCATAAGTTGTTGATAAATAGAAATAGAATCATTAAGCGTAAATTCAACAGGATTATTACTTAATGCAGATTTTAAATCCAATCCTCGTTCCGCCAGAAAATCAATGTTAGATTCATTTATTCCATAATCTCGAAACGTTTTTCCGATGTATTGAAATGGTTTAAACGAATGAATTTGCTCTAGGAAAGCATTTAATTTTTCATTAGCATTTCTAAAAAACGGGACTTCATCTACCACATCGTAAAGAGTGGCATATTGCGAAGCACCTTTTTTAATATTAGTGGCGATTACTTTAGGCAAGAGAGTAGCGACTGCTGTACCATGCGGAACATGGTTATAAATACCAAGCGGGTATGACATAGCGTGACACGCTCCTGTATCGGAATTGTATATTGCGTATCCAGCGAGACAACTTCCCAATAAGACATTTTTTCTGTATTGTAAGTTTTCTTTATATTCAAAAACCTTTGGAAGATTATTAAAAATAAGCGAAAATGCTTTTAATGAATACATACGTGTTATCTCATTAGCGCATTTCGCCGTATATGACTCTATTGCGTGAGCAAGTGCGTCAAGACCTGTAGCCGCTGTTACATTATCTGGCATAGTAGATGTTAATTCGGCGTATAAAACTGCATAATCTGCTGTAATATGTTTACCGCCGATGGCTCTCTTGAATTTATTCTTTTCATTTACTAAAACAGCGCCTTTTGTAACTTCTGCACCAGTTCCTGATGTAGTGGGAATTAGTATTTTTCTGATTCCTTGTGTAAATGTTTTTCCTGTCCCGTGATAATCTTCAACAACGCCGCGGTGAACTGACATAACCGAAATTGCTTTAACAAGGTCTAATGTACTCCCCCCGCCAATCCCTATAAATAATTCAGGCACATTTTTTCTGAATTCATTCGCATACTGGTTTACCATATCAGTTGTTGGTTCATTGATTTCTATTTCGTTATAACGCAGTCTATATTTTTTGTTCAGTGCAGTTTTCAGATTTTTTATGCTTTCAGCATTTGATACTTTTGAATCAACAATCAACCCGATATCAGAGATATTCTCATCAATCAATATAGAGTCAATGTCATCTGATAAATTATCAGAAATAATAATTTTTGCTTTTGAGTCAAATTGCATTTTATTCCTCCTTTAGTTTTTTTAATGCTTTTTTCGTGCAGGAAATCATATAATCAAACTCTTCATCACTCATCCAAAGATGAAACGGAAAGGAAACCATATTGTCATAATAGTTATCAGTATTAGGACAATTTGCCATACCAAAACCCATTTTTTGGAACAAAGGGTAACGGTACAAAGGATAATACTGAACGATGACTTTTATGTTATGCTCATAGAAAAGAATTTTTATCAAGTCATCGTTTGTCTTACCATTTGTTCCTTCATATTTAGCCGTCAGCAAATGATAAACGTGTTTGAATCCGTTCTTCACTGTCTGGAATGTAAGTTCAGGAAAATCTTTCAGTTCTTCCTTAAATCTATGTGCGCGGTCAATCCGTTTATTATTCATTGAATCAAGACGTTTTAATACAGCAGACCCTAATGCGCATTGCGGTTCACCAAGACATGAGTTTATAGGCCATACGCCATCTAAATCGACATCAACATCTCCCATTGCAGGAATCCAATATTGTTCACGTTTATACGGGAAAGGTCTTGCTCCGTGGTGACGTAATCCTGGAACTTTGCGTGCAAGCGCATCAGATTTTACCACAAGACAGCCACCCTCTCCAAGTGTAGTCAAACTTTTCTGACCGTGAAAACTAAAAATTGCGCAATCACCAAATGTTCCTGATTTTTTCCCATTTAGTTCTGCCCCTATTGACTGCGCACAATCTTCAATAACAAAAAGGTCGTGTTTTTTTGCAATCTCTATTATAGCATCCATATCAGCCATAAGTCCGTATAAATGGACGACAACAATAACTTTTGTTTTATCTGTAATCAATTTTTCTATAGACGCACGCGAAATAAGACGAGTATCTGATTCAATATCCGCCCACACGATATTTGCACCGGTTCTGCCAAAAGGATATGCTGATGCACAAAAAGTGTGCGCAGGAATAATTACTTCATCGCCTTGTTTTAAGCCGGATAATATTGCAGCAATATCCAAGGCACTAGTTGCATTTGCAACGGCAAAACAGTTTTTTATTCCTAAATATGCTGAAAAATCTTCTTCAAATTGTTCAAGATATCTGCCCTGCGTCATAGGGTCGGCAGTTCTAGCAGATTCAACTAATACAGCAAGTTCCTTCTCTGTATAATCAAATGACTTGCCACTCCAATTTATAACCATTTTCTTATCTTCCATTAGTATACCTCAGTACTATTCACGTATTTCATTAAAGATTCCAAAATAATCCAGTCATATTCAGTATCAATTTCGTAATTGTAATATTCATCTATAAGCATACATTCTCTCTTTTCTCCCCAGTATTTACCATCTTTTAAATAATAGGGTTTATGTATGTAAATATTTCCATCATCATAAAACCATCCTCTTAACTGCTGCCTAGGAGTATTATCTACACTTGTCCATTCATATTGAAGTGAGATAAATCCAGTCGCTAGCGTATCAGCACCGGTTTTTATAAATCTTTCGAACGTTCTGTCTATTAAACCTCCTATCCTGATAGGAGATGTTGGCTGTAAAACAACAAGAGTATCACATTCATAACGGTTTACAAAATCAATAAGGACTTCCTTTGTCGTTACAGAGTCAGTAGACAAATATTTTGAACGCATTGATATTTTTGCACCATATTTCTTTCCTGTTTCTGCAATTTCCTCATCTTCTGTTGATAGGTAAACTTCGTCTATATGTTTTGCTCCAAGTGCCGTCTCAATACTCCACGCAATTAATGGTTTTCCGCAAAATTCTTTTATATTTTTACGCGGTATTCCTTTTGAGCCGCCTCTGGCTGGTATTATGGCTATCGTATGCATATGATATATTCATCTATTTGACCTGCTCCATAGATGGAAGTTGAACAAACTTGGTAATTTAGTCAAGTAAAAAACAAGGTTTTCCGTAATTTGCTCACCTAATTTGCAGGTTACGAAACAGGTCTATTGTTAATGTAAAAAAATGTATGTACCTCATCAACATTTGAATGTCAAAAAAACACGCAATATTCGATACTTAACCACTTGGTAAAAAACTTTACAGTAAATCATATCAAAACCAACCCACTAATTTTGATGGGGCGGTTTATAGGCTTATTTTCCTTTATCCAAAATATTTGCATATTTCTCTTGTAAAAGCCATTGCAACGGGAGTTCAACCCGTTGCGGAGTGAATGGGGAACCAGCACCGTGCATATGACCGAATGAAGATACCGAAAAACACCTTACCTTTTTGTTGAACATCTCATCAAGGAATTGTAACTCGCTGCCAGAGCTATGGTCAATAGTTGTGTATGAAGTAATTTGAAAAAATCAGATTTTTTGAAAAAAGGTGAAGCGATTTCGAGTTTCAGTTTTCCTTTAAAAGGAATAAAAAACGTTTCTCTTATGCTGCGGTTTTCTCCTTGGTGTTCTCTTTCGCCGCTTCGAGCATTTGACCATCGTTCGGCATGACGACGGCCTCACCGTTGACAAACGTCACTCCTGCGGCAACGTGCTGCACTAAGTGCGGAGCGTTGATCCGTCGCCAACGGCCCTGGGCTTGCTGGGTCAGTTTGAAGACCATCGACAAATACGTCTCGCGGCTGCCGCAGCCCTTCGATTTGTACGTGCGATGCTTCACCGTCGCAAACATACTCTCAATCGGATTCGTCGTTTTGAGGCTCGCCCAATGCTCGGCCGGGAAATCATAAAACGTCAACAAAACATCTTGATCCTTCAACAAACACTCGACCGCCTTCGGATATTTCGCGGCAAACGTCGCTTCAAAACGTTTCATCTCCTTGATCGCAAGCTCCCGTGCCGGTTGCTGTTCGATCTCGCGAAGCATCGCTTTTCCCTTGCTTTGCAGGCTGTCCGGCAGTTACGTCAGGACGTTGCCCTTCTTGTGAAACCAACAGCGTTGTTCCTGGCCGCCGGAAATATTTTTCGTAATGCGTTCCAAAAGCCCAAGGCACCGTCGCCGACTGCCAAAAGGGGAACGTGCTCAAGTCCCCTGTTTTTCAGACTCAAAAGCACTTCCGTCCATGACAGCTCGCATTCGCGATGTCTGTCCGAGAGGACGATCACTTCCTTCGTGCCGTCTTCCAACACCTCGATCAACACCAACATGCAAACTTTCCCGTGACCGCCACGCGGTGTAAAATACACACCATCGGCCCAAATATAAACGTAATTTTTATTTTTGAGTGACCGCTTGCTCCACAACTCAAATTCGTTTTTCCACTGCATTTTCAGGCGTGAAACCGTTTGGCTCGACAAGCCTTTCGCATTCTCGCCGAGCAACGCACGAAGTGTCGGTTCCATGTCGCCGGTGCTCACGCCCCGCAAATACAGGATTGGGATGAACTCTTCGAGCGTTTTTGCCTTCCGCAAATACGGCGGCAAAATCTTTGACGTGAACTTCTCGCGTTCGTT
>JAISSD010000254.1 GCA_031273295.1 Prevotella sp. | reverse complement strand
TCGATATCCTTTTCGGAATCCAGAAGGACGGTGAACAGTTCTGTCTTGCCGTCGCCTGTGTAGACACCTTCAACTTCGATGACCGTGGTACCGTCTTCCATGTAGTCAGTGTAGCGAGTCTTCCCGGCCAGTTTCCCGGGCCAAAGATAGAACGCGCCGGCGACAGGAATTTCGTTGATACCGGATATTTTTGATACATCAATCGCATTGTCGCCTTTCAAAGACACCTTGCCGGTAAGAACCGGACGGGTCTCCGTGTTGTCTTCGGCAGTGAGGTAAGCATTGGAACAGGTGTTATAGACATGTATCCCGGTTATCTCGAAGAAGGTTTCGTCGGCGTTACCTCCTTCGTCCGGATTCTTGTTGTTGTTCGTGTCGTCACCGTCGTCGGCAAGGTTGTCGATGTCGAAACGGGCTACGCGGTGACGCAGGTTAATTGTCTGGACAGGATCGGTTTGCGTGGACAGTTCGTCTATCGCTACATAACCTGCCATCAGCATGTGACTTCCTGGAATCGGTTCGGCGCCGGTATCGTTTGTAACGGCAGTTGTAAAGTCGTTGAGAGTGGTACTGCCCACAACGAAGTTGTCCGTGAAATTTCCCTGTACATTGGCAACGGCATAGAACAGATAGCTATCGCCGCCGGTAAAGTCGTTTACATCGAAAGTAACCGATCTGGCGCTGGCTTCGTCCGCAGATGCTGCTTTCCTTGCCACCAGCGTTTCCTCGTCCGGAACGCCCGAATTCTTGAACATGTAGACAGTTACGTCGTTAATCTCGATTTCACCGTCCGTTGCAGCCACGGCGGTTTCGCCGGTAGTACCGCCGCCAATCGCATAGGTTATACTCTGACGGGGAGCTGGAAAACTGAAAGTCAAAATCCCTGTCTGTCCAATTGTCTCCGGCCTGGAGACGCCCTCTTCACTGCTACAGCCGGACAACAAACCGGCGGCAAGAAGAGCTACTGAAATAATCGCTTTTTTCATAAGTTTTAATTTTGTTAATGAATTTGAATGAGTATATATTATCCAACAAATATATTTAATCCGTGCGGATACTTTGTTACAGATTTCCGCCTTTTTATATCCAATTAGCGGAATTCGGGATTGAAATCAAGCAGAGAAGGTGTTTTTATACCTGTGACGTCATCCCAACCTGGCTGACATCATCCCAACCCGTCTGATCTTCTCTTCAAGGCAATTTAAAGAATTTAAGGAGTTTAAGGAAAAATGAGGAAGCTGAAACATCTGCCCAAACCGGCGCAGGTTATTCCGGCAGAACGGAGGAGTCTGCCGCCAACCGCACAATACCGGCCTGTCTGTCCGGGCATTCATGAAAGTCCCGGGTGATTTTATACTTCATGCGGCATACTTTTTTGCAAGAATACATTATAATATCCTTGTTTACTGATTCCCGTAATTTGTAACTATTATTTATATCTTTGCATTCAAAAGTGAATACAACGTGATTTATCCTGAGAATTTCGAAACAAAAACAGGCTTCGACAAAATACGGCAGTTACTCACGGCAAAATGCCTGAGCCCGCTAGGGGAAGAAAAAGTAGAAAGCATGACTTTTTCTTCCGACTATGTGTTTATTACAGAGAGCCTTTCCCAGACAGAAGAGTTTATTCGCATAGCGCGGGAAGAGGATGATTTCCCAACCAACTATTTCCTTGATGTACGCCCGTCGCTTCGCAATATCAGAGTTGAGGGTACATGGATAGACGAGGGCGCGCTGTTTGACTTGAGACGCTCGCTTCAGACCATCCGCGATATAGTCGGTTTTCTGAAAAAAAAAGACGAAGAAAATACTCCCTATCCTCATTTGTATATATTGGCCGGGGAAGTTGTCGTATTTCCTCAACTGACAAGTAAAATAGACGATATACTCGATAAATTCGGGCGTATAAAAGATAGCGCTTCATCCGAATTGAACCGGATACGGAAAGATATGGCTTATATATCGGGCGGTATATCCAAAAGCCTCAATGCCATATTGCGTATGGCTCAAAACGAAGGGTTGGTGGAAAAAGATGTGACGCCGACCATGCGCGACGGACGCCTGGTAATCCCTGTCGCTCCTGCATTCAAGCGCAGAATAAAGGGCATAGTGCATGATGAATCCGCTTCGGGCAAAACCGTCTTTATCGAACCGGACGAAGTAGTGGAGGCAAACAACCGGATACGCGAGTTGGAAAGCAAAGAAAGACGGGAGATCATTAAAATACTTGTCGCCTTTACCGATATATTACGCCCGTTTGTTCCGGATATTCTGCAATCGTATGAATTTTTGGCAATGATAGATTTCATACGGGCAAAAGCCACGCTCGCCATCGATATCGACGCCATAAAACCTCCGGTCGAAAACAAGCGCCTGATACGCTGGTACAGAGCCGTGCATCCGCTTTTATTTCTCTCGCACCGCAGGCAGAACAAGCAAATAACGCCTTTGGATATCGAGTTGGAAGAAAACAATCGCCTGCTGATAATATCGGGCCCGAATGCCGGAGGAAAATCAGTTTGCCTGAAAACAGTCGGACTGCTCCAGTACATGTTGCAATGCGGTATGCCGATACCATTGGCCGAAAACTCCAAAGCAGGAATTTTCGACCGGATATTTATAGATATAGGCGACGAGCAGTCTATCGAAAATGATTTGAGTACATATAGTTCCCATCTGACCAATATGAAATTCTTTGTCAGGAATTGTGACAGGAAAACCATTTTGCTCATTGACGAGTTTGGGGGAGGTACCGAACCCCGGATCGGCGGAGCCATTGCCGAATCGATATTGAAACGTTTCAATGAAAAAGGCGCATTCGGGGTGATCACCACCCATTATCAGAACTTGAAGCATTTCGCAAACGAGAATGAAGGGGTGATAAACGGGGCAATGCTATACGACCGCCATCTGATGCAACCCCTGTTTACGTTATCTATTGGAAATCCGGGCAGCTCGTTTGCCATAGAGATTGCGAGAAAAATCGGTTTGCCGGAAGACGTGATTGCCGATGCTTCGGAAATTGTAGGCGGCGACTATATCAATATGGACAAGTATCTGCAAGATATTGTCCGCGACAAGCGCTATTGGGAAACCAAACGCCAAAATATTCGTCAGAAAGAAAAGCGGCTGGAGGAAATCACAGAGACATACGAGGCTGGTCTACAGGCCGTAGAGAAACAGCGCAAAGAGATACTCCGCCAAGCCAAAGCTGACGCAGAACGCATATTATCGGAGGCAAATGCCAGGATAGAGAATACTGTCCGCAGTATACGTGAATCGCAGGCTGACAGGGAGAAAACCAAACAGGCGCGGCAAGTTCTGAACGAGTTTAAATCGACGCTGGACAATGAAGACAGTTTCTCCGACGACAAGATCATCCGCACAATACAGCCGCTTAAAGAAAAGGAGAGAAACAGCAAACCGAAAGTCGCCGAGACGCAGAAACAACAGGCAATCGCTGTTGGCGACAACGTTCGTATAAAAGGGCAAATATCCATAGGGCGGGTACTGGATATACAGAAAGGAAGCGCAACAATAGCTTTCGGCATGATAAAATCGACGACGAAACTCGCTACACTGGAATATGTGAGCAAGAATCAGGTGAAACGTGATACAAAAATCTCTTTGGCAAGCGTCGCCGCCAGTGATGATATGCATGAGAAAAAGCTCAATTTCAAACAGGATATAGATGTACGGGGCATGCGTGGAGATGAAGCCTTGCAGTCTGTTATGTATTTTATTGATGATGCCGTTCTCGTCGGCGTTTCGCGTGTACGCATTCTGCATGGAACAGGAACCGGAGCATTACGCCAGATTATCCGGGACTATTTGCGGACAGCGCCGGGCGTTCGGAATTATCAGGATGAACATGTGCAATTCGGAGGTGCGGGTATTACCGTTGTAGACATGGATTAAAGCATTACCGGAGTCCATAAACCATTCAATTACATAACTTCCGTCGGTCATTCTGACTGAAAGGAGGAATCTGTCGGCCAACCGCACAATCCCAACCTGTCTGCCTGCGAAGGTGTTTTGTCAAGAAAATCAGGTGGAAACGAGGTTTTTTGTTGCGTTTTCAAAATACCACTGTTGCCATTCTTCAAAGGTTTTGGGCTGACATTTCCTGATAAATACCATGGCTACGCACTTTGTTGGGATGAGAGGGTTGGCAGGATTGGCAAGCCTAATTCAGGACTTTTCCCTTTTTTGCCAAAGTCGAGGGTGTGTTTTTGTCTGGTTTTTCTAAATTAATTTCTTCTTCCAATCCAAACAATTCCTCAACCAATTTATGCACCATTGTACACGGGTTTTGATTCGCAAAATTGGATTGTCCTGCATACAATATCTCAAGGTTTCTTGCATTTTTTATTGCATTGCTTTGACTTCCGTATTGGTTGAGAATTTTATACATTTCGGTACTGTTTTTCTTGTATTCGTATCCGACTAATCCCTTTGAGCGGAAATTTTCTTCAATTTTACTTTGATACTGCGTTCTGCTCATACCTGTATTATAGTAATTAAAATGCAACAAATACCATAGTTCAAACGCTTCATTTGTCCAAGCGCAAGCCATATCGACTTTATGCAGACATTGTTGTATGGCCGAATTAAAAGATTGTGCCGTAAAACTATCTTTGTCGAAAACGACCCACAATCTGTCAATCTGTCTATCAATTTCTTTTTCCCAACTTTTCTTTAGTTTCTTTGCTTCTTTCACAAGAGAAGTCGTATTGTGCCCCGTGCCATCTATTTTAAAAGCGCAGACATTTAATACTCCTTTGGGAAGGCTGTCTTTAAGCGATTCAAAATAATTCGGTTCGGTTTTTTCACCCTCGCAAACTATCAGAAAAAATCTCCGCTTTGAACGGAAATTTTCTTTTCGGGAAAAGCCTTTAAAAGCAAATTTCTGTTTATCCGCATTGTTCAATTTTATTTTTCCTGCCATTCCTGTAATATTTTAGAAATGTTACCGATAAAAGGAATTGCCCCGTATCGGCCTTGTATATAATCCTTTTCAAAAGAACGGTCTTTGCGTATTTTTGTGCCGTCTTCTTCTTTATATTCTACCAGTGAATACAAATCGGAAGCGCCATATTTGTCTTTCTCAATAAAATAAATCTGGTCTCGACGGTATTTCCCATAAGAAAAAAGGTTGGTATCGTGAGTTGTAAAAATCAATTGTGCGTTTTTAGGGTTATTCATTTTTGAATTAAAAAGTTTTGTAATTTCCAAGGTCATCAGTGGGTGCAAACTTGAATCAAGTTCATCTACAACTAAAATACCCCCATTTTGCAAAACATCAAAAACAGGTCCCGAAATATCGAAGATTTTGTTTGTACCGGCAGATTCCTGGCTTCTCATATCGAAATCCTGAGTACCTGTGAGTTCATTGTTTTTGTCAAATTTTTTGTGCAAGGTTTCGATATTAAATTTAAAAGCGCCGTCCAAATCTTTAATCATCATCCTGATTAAAGATTCAGGTGCATCTTCGGGAATTTCTTTAAAATCAAATTTTTTCCTGTTGATTTTCAAACTATCAAATCCTAAATCCAATGTTTTATAAAAATCCAGTATTGGCTTGTTCGTTATCTTGTTTCCCAAAAATTTAAAAGTAACCAATTCATAATTTTCATGGCTTAACCCGGAGATGGTTATGAATTTAGAAAACCAATTCATAATTTTTTTTGCAATCGCGCCATTAAATTGGTCAACAACTGACAGAAAAAGAACATTTTCGCGCGTTTTTTCTTCCAAATTCGCGCCTTCTTTGTAAGAAGAAGACACGTCTATACCTTCTTTTTGTCTGATAAAAAGATATTTTTCAAGGTTCTTTTTCGCTTCAAAAAGCCATTCGGACACAATTTCTTTTTTTGTGGCTTCAAAACCATAGCGATAACGAATGTTGTCTATTTCAAATAATACTTCAAAAAAAGAGGGCGCATTTTCTGTTTCCGAATTTAACAGAAATGGCGTTACGGTCAATGGTTTTGTAGAAGATTGATTGAATGTATCTATAACAATCTGCCTCATTGCACTCATCGCACGAATCAAATTTGATTTTCCACTTGAGTTTGCACCGTATATAATTGCCCCTTTCAATACAGAATATCGTTTTGTGTCAAAGATATTATCATCCTTGTAATCACTTATACCGGAAGAAATTAAACTTATTGTTTTTTTCTCCTTGAACGACAAGAAATTTGCTACGCTAAATTCTAATAACATATTTTTTACTATTATAATCGGGGAGTAAAGGTACGACTAATTTCCAGAAATACAAGTTTTTGAGAAAATATCTCATTTTATTGGTATTTTTCGGATGGGATGGCGTTTTTATGGAAATCCATTCGCTGTCTCTTTTCGTCGAGTTTCCAGCCCGTTTCGTCAATATTTCAAAATCCGCATTCAATGTCGTTTAATTAAGCCTTTCCATATTATCGACTGAACAAATGCAAGTTAACTCGAAAAAAAAGTTTATAAAACAGTTGGATATATGCCGGATTACAGTTAATTTTATAGCA
>JAISSD010000250.1 GCA_031273295.1 Prevotella sp. | reverse complement strand
ATAGTCCCAATTCCCGTTTTCGGTTTTGTAAACGCTCTGTGCGTTGAACAGGCGGCCGGTTTCCGATCCGTCCGACCAAAAGGCGCTCACGATAAAATCCGTCAACTGGCTGCCTGTTGCAGGCGAAGCCTTTAACGAGCCGGGAGCATCTTCTCCAGCATCAAAGCCAATCTCCCGAATGGAAGAGACCGCTTTCGGCGCCTCTTCATCTTGTGTACACGAACCAAGTAAAGCCAGTCCTGCCAAAGCAAGAACAGGCGCAGCTGTTCTGAATTTGTGAAGTATCATATACTGTCTGTAAGTTATTATTGTAAACATAAATACTTTAATATTCACAAAGATATTAAATCCGGCCAGACAAGCTGTTACACATTTCCGCCTTTTTACATTCAATTACCGGAATTCGGAACGAAAATCAAACAAAGATGCATTTTTTATAATATATGTCATAACGGTTTTGTAAAAAGGAATAAACGGATTGCAATGAACAATCAATGGAACGCGGAGTATCATCGCACGTAGGGGCGAACCTGTGTGTTCGCCCGAGATTGGGCATGTTCATCATCGGGACGCACACGAAGATACGCCCCTACGGGTTCGGGACAAATATAGTCCATACTTTTCATATCTGTAGAAAAAAGACAGGCTCTCCGTTCCCCGTCAATAGTATCTGCACATCTTTTTGATAAAACACATCAAAAAGATATTGGTTTTATGCAATGAAATGCAATTATTTTGGAGATGAACGTCCCGACAGGCCTATATTATGGCATGATAAATAATTCAATAACAATATATGCCGGGAAGATTGAGTTTTGCGGTGTTCTATCCCGGGATGCATCGCTCGGTAGAACAAAATAAACGTCTTTGCTCCTCTAAAAGTAGGGATGCGTCAGCTGTTACAGATTATTTATTTCTCGTGTCTTGGAGGCGGCACATTGAATATGCCGGTTGTCTCGTCGAAGTACGAATACTGTAGAAGCAGTATACGCCGGCTTGTTGCCAATCCCTTTTTAATGGGAAAATAAGGCTTTATTGGAAACAACATAGGAAACTATTTCGTATTTTTGTTTCCTCATTAAAGTTTTTGACTGTTAATATGGAAATTGCAAGTAAATACAATCCTGCCGAAGTAGAAGACAAGTGGTATAAATATTGGTTGGAAAACAGGTTCTTCCATTCCGAGCCTGATGGTCGCGAACCTTATACGATTGTTATCCCTCCTCCCAATGTCACAGGCGTACTTCACATGGGGCACATGTTGAACAATACAATACAGGATATACTTGTGCGCCGCGCCCGTATGACGGGTAAGAATGCCTGCTGGGTTCCCGGAACAGATCACGCCTCTATCGCAACAGAAGCAAAGGTTGTGGCAAAACTTGCAGCCGAAGGCGTAAACAAATATGACCTTAGCCGGGACGAATTCTTGAAACACGCGTGGGACTGGACGCACAAACACGGTGGAATCATCCTTGAACAACTGAAAAAACTGGGCGCCTCGTGCGACTGGGATCGCACTTGTTTCACAATGGACGAAAAGCGCTCCGAGAGCGTACTTAAAGTATTTGTTGATTTATACGACAAAGGCCTTATTTACAGAGGTATACGTATGGTAAACTGGGATCCTGCCGCCAAAACCGCCATTTCGGACGAAGAGGTTATCCATAAGGAAGAGCATGGTAAACTTTATTATGTAAGGTACAGGATAGAAAGTGAGGAGGCTTGTATTGTTGTGGCTACAACCCGCCCTGAGACTATCTTTGGAGATATAGCCGTGTGTATCAATCCGAACGACCCCAAAACAGCTTATATGAAGGGGAAAAAAGTGATTGTGCCGATAGCTAACCGTATTGTTCCTGTCATAGAAGACGAATATGTGGATATGGACTTCGGTACAGGTTTTCTGAAAGTTACCCCTGCGCATGATGTGAATGACTACATGCTCGGCGAGAAATATAATCTCGAAGGAATTGATATTTTCAATGATGACGGAACATTAAATTCGTACGGGCTTCAGTATGAAGGTATGGACAGGTTCGATGTACGCAAAAAGATCGAAAAAGATTTGCAGGACTTGGGGCTGCTTGAAAAAGCGGAAGCGTATACTAACAGTGTAGGATATTCGGAACGTACACATGTGCCTGTAGAACCGAAACTGTCCATGCAATGGTTTCTGAAAATGGAACATCTGGCAAAACCTGCGCTCGAAGCGGTTGAAAACGATACAACCAAATTCTATCCGGCAAAATTTAAAAATACATACCGCCACTGGATGGAAAATATTAAAGACTGGAATATCAGCCGCCAGCTCTGGTGGGGACACCGGATCCCGGCTTATTATCTGGCGGAAGGAGGCTTTGTAGTAGGAGAAACGCCGGAAAAAGCGCTGGAAAAGGCGAAAAAGAAAAATCCGAATCTGAAAATGGAAGATTTGCGGCAGGACGAGGATTGCCTCGACACATGGTTCTCCTCATGGTTATGGCCCATATCTGTATTTGACGGTATAAACAAGCCTGACAATGAGGATATAAAATATTATTACCCGACTAATGACCTTGTAACAGGCCCGGATATCATCTTTTTCTGGGTAGCCCGTATGATTATGGCAGGATATGAATATCGGGGTGAAACATGCTTCGAAAATGTTTATTTTACGGGGATTGTGCGTGATAAAGAAGGGCGCAAGATGTCCAAACAATTAGGCAATTCTCCTGATCCGCTTGATTTAATTTCAAAGTTTGGCGCAGACGGAGTGCGTATGGGGCTACTACTCACGGCTCCGGCGGGAAATGATATTCCGTTCGATGAAGCTCTTTGCGAACAGGGGCGTAATTTCAATAATAAAATCTGGAATGCTTTTCGCCTTGTAAAAGGATGGGAAGTGGACAGTAATATGGAACAGCCCGAATCGGCTAAAAAAGCGATAGAATGGTTTGGAAATATATTGGCCAGAACTGTAGCCGAACTGAACGATTCTTTCGGCAAGTATCGCTTGTCGGAAGCCTTGATGGCCGCCTATAAACTATTCTGGGACGAGTTTTCCTCATGGTATCTGGAGATAGTGAAACCTGCTTACCGGCAGCCGATAGACGCCGGGACATACGAAGCCACACTAGGCTTTTTCGATTCTTTGCTTCGCATACTTCATCCATTTTTGCCTTTTATAACGGAAGAGTTGTGGCAGGCTCTGGCCGAAAGGAATAAAGGTGAAAGTATCATGGTAGCTGATATGCCAAAAGAGATTCCGTTTGATAACGGATTACTCGCCGCTTTCGAAAAAGTAAAGGAAACCATTGCCGGTATACGGACTATCCGTTTGCAAAAGAATATACCGGCCAAAGAAGAACTTTCACTTGAAGTTACGGGCGATTACGATCCTGTCTATGATAGCGTCATTTCAAAAATGGCTAACCTCGTTTCTATCAAAGAAGCAAGCGAAAAAGATTCGACTGCCGCTTCTTTTTTAGTTGGCACAACCGAATTTGCCGTTCCTCTCGGCAATAATATCGATGTAGAAGTCGAATTGAAAAAACTGAATGTTGAACTTGTTTATCTGGAGGGGTTCCTCAAATCTGTGGCCAATAAACTCGGTAACGAAAAGTTTGTTGCAAATGCCAAACCTGAAATCGTGGAAAATGAGCGTAAAAAACAGGCGGATACAGAGAGCAAGATAAAGACGATAAAGGAGAGTATTGCCAATTTAAGCAAGTAAAATCCGGATCCACATGAAAACTTGGGACTGTTGCGGATGTCGTCATAATCCGCTACCCAAGGCAAACAAATAAGAGACTGTTTTTAGAAGCAGAGTATGTAAATAAATGACATTCAACAAGATGAAATCATATATGATGCCGATAGCCATGATTACAGGGATCATATTGCATAAATATATGGGGGGATTTTCATTTCTCACACCTTGTCTTATTGCCTTGATGCTGCTTTTCGCCTATTGTGATATTTCGTTCAAAACAATTCGGTTTACGCGCTGTCATCTCCAGCTTGTCATTATACAGGTTTTCGGAAGTATCGGCGTTTATCTGCTCCTTGTTACCGTTCATCCGGTAATAGCGCAGGGGGCAATGATTTGTGTGCTTGCTCCTACAGCGACTTCTGCTCCTGTCATTACCGGCATGCTGGGAGGTAATGTGGCCAGCCTGACAGCATATAGTCTGCTTGGCAATATGACAATAATCATTATGGCGCCTGTCGTTTTTGCGTTCACAGGAGAAGTAAATGCCGCGTCTCTCATTGATTCGATATGGGTCGTATTCCGGAAAGTATTTATACTTTTATTTGCGCCGCTTTTCGGAGCGTTGTTGTTACAAAAGTTCTTGCCGGTAATCCACTGTGAGATACGGAAAGCCAAAAGTCTGCCCTTTTATTTATGGATCGCCGCATTGGTTATTATTACCGGGAAAACGGTACAATTCATATTGGATCAGGAAAACCCCGATTATATTATAGAGATCAGCGTGGCATTGGCGGCATTGGTTATTTGTGTCGTTCAGTTTTTGATTGGTCGCGGATTAGGGCGCGTTTATGGCGATACTATTGCCGGAGGCCAGGGACTCGGTCAAAAAAACACCATTCTTGCTATCTGGATGGCGCAAACTTATCTAAATCCTGTTTCAGCAATCGGGCCGGGAGCCTATGTCCTTTGGCAGAATATGGTAAACTCTTATCAGGTATGGAAAAAGAGGAAGCAAATGTGATCTTTTAATTCACGCTGGCCCGAGGTTGCGCGAAAATATCCGATTTAACCAATACCATATTTTTCAGATATTCAAATTCCAGTTCGAAGCATTCACTGAATATCCCGTCTGCAAATCCCTCTTCCAACTGTTTAATTGTCCAGAACTTTCCGTTTATTTTTCCGTTCTTTTTTATTATATCTTCGTCAACGGTTTTTGCGGTGAACAGAAATATCAGGCGTCTGGTATTTTCATTTTCAAAAACATACTTCAACAGGAATTTAACCGACAGATCGATCCGGTCGCCTGCCATTTGCCTGATACAGTTGCGTGCAGCCAGATTAATTTCCTGATTGAAAAGCATATACTTTTCGAATGGATAATCAAGTTTCCCCGGATTCAATATATCATTCGTCGGTCTTTCCTGCAGGTAAACTTTAGTATCCGAAATGAGCGCCACCCTGACCACGGGATGCAAGAATTTGTTCTTCATGTTCATAGACACATTTTTTGCAATCTTGCCTGTGACTTCGCCTTTTTCCGTAACAATGGGAATCCATTCCTCTTTTCTCAGTTTTGCCGCCAGACTGTCTACTTTGAGCGCTTGAAAAATACCTGTCGACAAGATAATAAGAATTGGCAATACGGAGAAAACAACCATATCGAATATGTGTCCGTTCAGGCCTCTTACCGTAAGCTGGCGATACAGCAACATCCCGAAAACATGGAAAGTAAGCCCGTATTGTATTAATGTGGCCGAGTCATAAAATTCATTTATCAATACTTTATGAATCAGGTTCTTATGTCGAAAAAAGCGGGCGATCATATAAGTCTTGCTTGCCCTGAGCAGCATGAAGAGGCAGATGATTGAAACCTCGCAGATAGCGACGTATGTCTTGGGCCTTTCCATATACGGGCGAGCGGCTAACCATGCAATGAAAGTGATCAGAATGGAAATGCCCGAAATATAAAATGTCATGCTAAATGCACGGCTTTTATAATACATCCTGAAAAAAAATTCGCCAATTACGGTCGAAACAAAACTTACAAACAGTGCATATTGTTCCATTACGTTCACCGTATATAAAACGATAAACAGGATGAACGGAAGAAGCCCTGCGACAGGATTCGAAGCATGTTTTTTTAACCCTTTACCCAGCATGTTTTTTCTGTTGCTAAAAAATGAGTTTATGTGAGTTTGTCGTATTTTTAGTCATAAGGCCCGGTCTAATAAGGCCGGCCTGTTTATTCAAGTGTAGTTTCTTCACAATTTATTATTCTCTCTTGTTTTTAAACAAATTACGCGAAATTTTGTTTGATTGTATTCTCTAATTGTTATTAAACGACGGATAAAATTATTTTTTATTTTCTTTGAATGTAAAAAACTTGTTTATGACGAACTGGATGGCGGCAACAATGAAAATGGCGGATATCTTGGCCGACATGTCGTCTATTTTCATGACGCCGATAAATAATGTAAGTAGCGCTGAACTGATGATCATGCCTGTTATGGCAATAGAAACAAATGACATAAAACGTTTTAGCTTCTTGTCTGTGACTCTGAATGTGAAATAACTGTTCAGTATAAAATTGTTTATAACAGCCAAAGTCTGACTTATAATATTGGATATGAGTATGTCCAGCATCCCTGTCGACATATTTCCTTTCAGAAGCGAATTTGCGGTGTCCGAAAAAGGATAATGTACTGACAGCTTGTTCACCAATAGATAAAAAAGGCCCGTGTCTATTATCAAACCCACAATCCCTGTCAAGCCATATTTGACTAATTGCCTGACAGTATTTCGTTTAGCCAGTCTGTTTAGCTGCTGCTTCATCTGCGCTTTTTAAGTTTGCTTGAATACGCCCTTATTTCTTTTTTTCTATTCTGAAAAAAAGCATTTCATCTTTATATTCGTTGAGTTTGTCACTTGATTCGAGCAATGTGAACTCATAATTTTTGTATTGTTCCTTTATTCTGTCAATGTCCTGTGTCAGAGTTACAAAGTAACCGTATTCCGGTTGTTCTGTCTCTATGTTTTTTAAATTATTACCCAGATAAAAGTTCAGTGCATACAGATTTCTGTAATCTTTCAGGTAATTGGTCGCATACAGACTGTCTTTCAGTTCATATTTCTTCAAAAGAAGTTCGGCGAACGGGCGGGTCGAATATGCGTTTTTAAATCCGGCAAGCAAATATGCGTCCATGAATATATTGATTGCGAACATAAGTCCAAATCCTGCCATCAGTATTTTCAGATTCATTTTTTTCCTCAGCAGGTAAAGGCTGTTGACCGCGGCGCATGCCAGCGTCGCTATCCCCAATAGACCGAGACAGCCCGGTTGGCGGAAAGTATCGGAAAATATTTTTATATCGCGTAACGTTTTTTCCCGCTTCGATATGTGACGCCCCAGTTCCTCTATATCAATCATTCCCGTATATGCCAGGCCGACAATGATAAGAGCAAGAATACCAATAGCTGTCAAAATGGAAGTCGATATCCGAACGGCTTTGGGTTTAGCATCGGTAAGATAGATAAAGAAACGGGCGATAAATATGGCGATAAAAGGATAGATCAGCATAATGTATACGCTTCGTTTCGATGCCGGAAAAGTGAAAAACGTAATGGAAACAACGGCAATCAGCAGGCTGAATACAGACGCTTTGTCCATGTATAAGATCTTTCCGAAAAATGATTTTATTCTTCCCGACAGCTTCTTGTATTTGATGAAAAACAGAGAGACAAGCAACAACAAAGTCCATGGCAGGAATCCGGCAACCAAAGTTACAGGGTAATAATACCACGGATTTTCCACTCCCAGATCGTAGTCGATTCCCAGATCGGCTGTCTTGATGCGGAGAAAACGTCCGAAGTTTTCAGCAAACGCTTTCTCTAAAAAGGCGTCTCCCTGTATCTGATATGCGGCATGGTACCAAATCAGGGGGATTACAAGAGCCGAGGCTAATATGGCAAAACATTTAAAAGTTGCCTTGAAAAAGTTTTCTCGCCGGACAAGTAAAAATACCCCGAAAATAAGGCATGGCAACAGGACTCCGATTGGCCCTTTGGCCAAAGTAGCCAGACTGAGTAAAAGCCACGCGGATGCAAGCTGTCCAAACCGTCGCTTTTCATACCATGTATATAATTGGATCAGGGAAGCGACCATCAGAAAAGTGAGCAGCATATCTATTCGCGTGGTCATGGCTGCGCGATGTATTTCGAAACAGGTGATCACCACAAGGCATGATATAAAGGCTTCGAGTACAGGACGGCGGCGTGCAAAAAACATGAAACAGGTACCCGTCAAAGCGATAAAAGCCAAAGCGGAGGGTAGCCGCGACGTAAACGGAGTAACTTCCCCTTTGTTTATGGCAAGAGAGAAAGCGGCGATCAACCAGTGGTTTAATGGAGGTTTATATGCAAATTCATCCGCATAACTCGAAGGAATGATCCATTCCCCTTTTTCGATCATGGATATGGCTAAAGCGGCCTCGCGAGGTTCTCCTTTTGTATAAAAGTCTCCTAATCCTATCCATGGCAAAGTGGACAACGCGGCTATGAGAAGAATCAGCAGAAGTGGTTTTTGCAGATACAAAGTTTGTAAGAAATGGGATCTTTTCATATATTTCCGATTGAAATTTTCCCGTAAAGATAGCTTTTTATTTACAATATTAAAATAGTATCAAAGATCCTGTTTAAATGTACCGGCCTGTTTTTTCAAAATATTTTTTCAACGCAAGTAAATTCAAAAGATCCCCCTTTCCCCTTTCCCCTTTCCTCTTTCCTCTTTCCTCATTCTTGAATTGTTCTATGTGTCGGCGGGTATTTTCCATAATTCTTTCGGCCTCGCCGGGATGCGCTTTTTTTGAGACTATCCTTTTTGCGGGGAAGGAAAAAGGCCGGAGGTCTTTAATTTGAATAACCCCCGGCGATCAACGGATCGCGGCGCAGACAGGTTGGGTTTGTGCGGTTGGTTGGCAGATTCCTCCTTTCAGTCGGAATGAGGTGCGCCGGTTTGAGCAGATGTCTCAGCGTCCTCATTTTCCTTAAACTCCTTAAATTCTTTAATTTCCTTAAATTGCCTTGAAGAGAAGATCAGCCAGGTTTGAATAACGTCGCAGGCATAAGAACACCCTCTTTGTTAGATTTCGCATCAGAATTCCGCTAATTGAATATAAAAAGGCGGAAATCTGCAACTGCTTATCCGCCCGGATTAAATATATTTGTTGAATTAAAATACACTTATTTAAATTCACGAACAAAATTAAAACTTATGAAAAAAGCGATTATTTCAATTATCCTGCTTGCTTCCGGATTGTTGTCCGGTTGTAGCAGTGAAGAGGCTGTCTCCAGGCCGGAGACAATTGGACAGACAGGGACTTTGACTTTCAGTTTTCCCGCTCCCCGTCGAAGCGTAACTTATGCCCCGGACGATCCCGATCTGGTTGCAACGGAAGACGAGGCGGCAATAAACGATGTGACTGTCTACATGTTTGAAGATTCGGATGCTGGATTGCTGGCGGCAAAGAAAACGGCGTCCGGGGATGAAATCACCGGCCGCTCGGTCACATTCGATGTAAACGATTTTATTACCAATGGCGCCAACTATGTGTTTTATGCCGTCGCCAACGTAAGCGACAACATTACCGATGATTTTGTTGTTGGCAGTACCACACTCAATTACTTTACCTCTGCTGTTGCAACCGCAACCGGTACTGCTCCGATTCAAGGCCGTAACATGTTGATGGCCGGCTTTGTATCGATAGGCAATCTGTCTGCGCAGACCGATCCTGTCCAGACGATTAACCTGCGTCACCGCGTAGCCCGTTTCGATATCGACAACCTGACTTCCGACGACGATCCTGACAACAACAATATGGAGGTGGGCGATGGAGGCAATCCTGCCGAAACCTTCTTTGAAATAACAAAGATCCACATAATCAATACCCTGTCGTCGGGTTATCTCACGGAGGAATACAGCGGTCAGACGTCACGTCCGGATCCTGCGGCCAAAGTATCCCTGACAGGCGACGATGCGATCGTTGTATCCGGTTTGGACAACATAAACAACGGCCTTGTTAAAAGCGCGTTCTATCTTTGGCCCGGAGAACT
>JAISSD010000238.1 GCA_031273295.1 Prevotella sp. | reverse complement strand
TTATAGCCCCGTATCCTGTAAATATTTACGATATGCTTGAAATTCCAACTGACAAGTATATCCGCTTTATGGATTGTTGCCAGTGCAATGTGTACGCAATCGTCAAAACTTGTTTCTCCAACTACTTTTTCGGCAACGTACAGTCGTGCCAAATCAAGGCTTTCATCATCCATCGGCACAAATTCCAAATTTTCTTTGGGTAATGAAGCCAAGAAATCCTTTACCCTTTGTGGCGCATTATTAAGTTCCCCTATGGTTAAATCGGAGTAAACACAAATGATTTCTCCTGACCGCACTTTTTGGAAAAGCCGCGATGAAAGAATCTCAAATTCCACATCAAAAACTCCGCCGAATACGGATGTGTCAAAATAAAACCGTTGCTTCATGCGTAAATTGTTTTTTAATATTACGCCACGAAGATACGAAACAATTACGAAAAAATGGACACCCTTGCTTTAGGCTAATGGTTGGCTACTACCTGCCCCCATAGTGGACTTGCACCACCGAGTTAATTATCATGCACAGCACACAAAAAAGAGGAGCGACATAACATCACTCCTCTTTTTAAGTATATAAAAGAACAATTAATTATTCCACGGCGTCAAAATCCACGACGGTTTTTCTTGTTGCGGCTATTCTGTCAAAATCCTCTTTCGTTCCCACAACAAGCTTTTCGAAGTCTCGTTGTCCTGTGCCTGCCGGAAGTAAATGTCCGCAAATCACATTTTCCTTCAAACCTTCCAGTCTGTCCACTTTCGCGTTAATGGCGGCGTCGTTCAGTACTTTGGTAGTTTCCTGAAATGAAGCGGCCGACATAAAGCTTTGAGTTTGAAGAGCCGCACGCGTAATACCTTGAAGTATCTGGTTGGCCGTGGCCGGAATCGCATCGCGTACTACTACCGGACGAAGGTCTCTACGTTTAAGCATGGAGTTCTCGTCTCTCAGTTTGCGCGCCGTTACAATTTGTCCCGGTTCGAATGTTGCAGAATCTCCGGCGTCCAACACAACTTTTTTACCCCAGATCCTGTCATTTTCTTCCATGACTTCATATTTGTCGATTACCTGCTGTTCCAGGAAGCGAGTGTCTCCCGGATCGATCACTTCCACTTTGCGCATCATCTGGCGTACAATTACTTCGAAATGTTTATCGTTTATTTTCACACCTTGCAGACGATATACATCCTGTACTTCATTTACTATATATTCCTGAACGGCAGTCGGCCCCATGATGGCCAGAATATCCGATGGAGTAGTCGCTCCGTCCGACAGAGGCATACCTGCTCTTACGAAGTCATTTTCCTGCACAAGGATCTGTTTCGAAAGGGGAACAAGGTATTTCTTCACTTCGCCAAGTTTGGAAGTGACGATAACCTCCCTGTTACCGCGTTTGATTTTACCAAACGATATTTCACCATCGATTTCCGAAACAACAGCCGGGTTGGAAGGGTTACGCGCCTCGAATAATTCCGTCACACGAGGAAGCCCTCCCGTAATATCTCCGGCTTTACCTACAGCGCGAGGGATCTTGACAAGGACGTCGCCTGCCTTGATGGTATCGTTGTCGTCTTTTACGATGTGGGCGCCCAATGGCAAACTGTAGGTCTTGATTATAACGCTTTTTTCGTTCAATATCTGAGCTTCGGGAGCCTTTGTTTTATCGCGCGATTCGATGATGATCTTTTCTTTCAAACCTGTTTGCTCATCCGACTCAACTTTGTATGTCATGTTTTCAATAACATTTTCAAACTTGATGCGTCCTGTAGCTTCAGAAATGATAACCGCGTTGAACGGATCCCATTCACAAATC
This sequence comes from Prevotella sp., assembly GCA_031273295.1. Lineage (GTDB taxonomy): Bacteria > Bacteroidota > Bacteroidia > Bacteroidales > Dysgonomonadaceae > Dysgonomonas. Next base: position 15,958 of record JAISSD010000238.1, on the reverse strand, counting down.
AGGTCGTCTTTTTTCACTTTGGCTCCGTCTTTAAAATAAAGTCTGGAACCATAAGGAATATTGTGTGTAAGAAGTACAATCCTGGTATTCGGATCAACCAATCTAAGTTCAACCAGACGGCTGACAACTATCTGTGTTTTTTTGCCGGCTTCGTCAATCACATCCACTACGCGTAAATCATCTATTTCCAATACTCCGTCGTATTTGGCGACAATATTGCTTTCGGTGGCAATGTTAGAGGCGATACCCCCGACATGGAATGTACGGAGAGTTAACTGTGTGCCCGGCTCGCCGATTGATTGCGCCGCGATTACCCCCACAGCCTCGCCGCGCTGTACCATACGGCCTGTGGCCAAGTTACGACCGTAACATTTTCCACACACGCCTTTTTTCGATTCACAGGTAAGTACCGAACGGATCTCAACACTCTCGATTGGAGAATCCTGAATTTTAATCGCAGTATCCTCTTTGATCTCTTCACCCGATTTTACAATCAATTCTCCTGTCAACGGGTGCTGAATATCGTGAACGGATACACGTCCCAAAATCCGTTCGTATAATGAAGCCACAACCTCTTCGTTGTTTTTCAACTCTGTGCAAACAAGGCCGCGAAGCGTCCCGCAGTCTTCCTCATTGATGATCACATCCTGAGAAACGTCGACCAGACGGCGGGTCAGATATCCCGCGTCGGCGGTTTTCAGAGCTGTATCGGCAAGGCCTTTACGGGCGCCGTGAGTAGAAATAAAGTACTCCAACACCGACAAGCCTTCTTTAAAGTTGGAAAGAATAGGGTTCTCGATAATCTGAGCGCCTTCCGCCCCGCTCTTCTGGGGTTTGGCCATCAATCCACGCATACCCGACAACTGGCGAATCTGTTCTTTAGAGCCGCGGGCGCCCGAATCCAGCATCATATACACGGAGTTAAATCCCTGATTATCTTCCGATAACTGCTTCATCAGGATATTTGACAATCTTGAGTTAACATGAGTCCATGTATCGATGATCTGGTTGTAACGTTCGTTGTAGGTGATGAATCCCATGTTGTAGTTATTCATGATCTGCTCAACTTCGTCATAACCCTGAAGTACCAGTCCGTCTTTTTCTTCCGGTATGATCACATCCTCAAGATTAAACGACAAGCCTCCACGGAATGCCATTGTATACCCCAAGTCTTTTATATCGTCGAGGAAGCGGGCCGTTTTAGCGACTCCGGCCACTTTGATAACGTTACCGATAATGTCGCGAAGCGATTTTTTGGAAAGAACCTCATTGATAAAACCTACTTCAGCAGGAGTGTTTTCGTTTACAAGGACACGTCCCACAGTAGTTTCACGCATCAGTCTCGCGACCTTTCCATTCTCGTCCAGATCATCTACATATACCTTGATAGGGGCATGTATATCCACTTTTCCTTCGTTGTAAGCAATGATAGCTTCTTCCGGCCCGTAGAATGTAAGGCCTTCGCCTTTGGCGCCCTTGCGTATCTTGGTGATATAGTATAATCCGAGAACCATGTCCTGGGAAGGTACGGTGATAGGCGCGCCATTTGCAGGATTAAGGATATTGTGGGATGCAAGCATCAGCATTTGCGCTTCAAGGATAGCCTCGTTGCCCAATGGCAAGTGAACAGCCATCTGGTCGCCGTCGAAGTCGGCATTGAACGCCGTACAGGACAGCGGATGCAACTGAATCGCCTTGCCTCCGATCATTTTCGGCTGGAATGCCTGAATACCCAGGCGGTGAAGAGTAGGAGCGCGGTTAAGTAGCACCGGATGCCCTTTCATCACATGTTCAAGAATATCCCAAACAACCGGTTCTTTACGGTCCACTATTTTCTTCGCCGATTTCACTGTCTTGACTATACCGCGTTCAATCAGTTTACGGATAATAAACGGTTTGTATAGCTCGGCAGCCATATCCTGAGGAATACCGCATTCGTGCATCTTCAATTCAGGGCCAACAACAATTACCGAACGGGCCGAGTAGTCAACACGTTTACCCAGCAAGTTTTGGCGGAAACGGCCCTGTTTGCCTTTCAAACTGTCGGACAGAGATTTCAACGGACGGTTGGCGTCTGTTTTAACCGCACTCGATTTACGCGAGTTATCGAACAATGAATCCACAGCTTCCTGAAGCATACGTTTTTCATTACGCAAGATCACATCCGGCGCTTTTATGTCAATAAGCCTTTTCAGACGATTGTTGCGGATAATAACCCGGCGATACAGGTCATTCAGGTCGGAAGTCGCAAAACGGCCGCCGTCCAACGGAACCAACGGACGAAGTTCGGGCGGAATAACGGGAACGATCTTGACAATCATCCATTCGGGTTTGTTCCTGCCTTTCGAACCACGGAATGCTTCCACAACCTGAAGCTGTTTCAGCGCTTCGTTTTTACGTTGTTGAGATGTATCCGTACTGGCTTTGTGGCGAAGATTGTTGGCCAATGAGTCCAAATTGATACGCGACAACAAATCGTAAACCGCCTCTGCTCCCATTTTGGCAATGAACTTGCCGGGATCGGTATCGTCCAGCAGCTGATTGTCTTTAGGGAGTTTATCCAGTATGCTCAAGTATTCATCTTCTGTCAGAAGATCTTTTTCCACTATTCCTTCTTCTGCCGCAGCGCCGGACTGAATCACCACATAACGTTCGTAGTAAATGATAGAATCCAGTTTTTTGGTAGGGATACCCAACAGATAACCCATCTTGTTTGGCAGAGAACGGAAATACCAGATATGAGCTACCGGAACCACAAGATGAATATGCCCTGTGCGCTCGCGACGAACTTTCTTTTCCGTCACTTCAACCCCGCAACGATCGCAGACAATACCTTTGTAACGGATCCTTTTGTACTTGCCGCAATGACATTCGTAATCCTTTACAGGGCCGAATATACGTTCGCAGAAAAGACCGTCGCGTTCAGGTTTATAGGTGCGATAGTTGATTGTTTCGGGTTTCAAAACCTCGCCGCTCGATGCTTCCAGAACTTCTTCGGGAGAGGCAAGGCTCACGGTTATTTTCGAAAAGCTACTCTTTACTTTATTTTCTTTTCTAAAAGCCATAATATACTTAATGTTGAGTATAAAGAGTTATTTTATATAATATACTAATCCAATATGCCAATTTTCATAATTCATGCCATTGGCGCATTGGCATATTTTCATATCGGCTCATTGTTTAATCAAGCGATACGCTTAGTCCCAGTCCGCGCATTTCGTGAAGCAACACATTCAGGGATTCGGGGATTCCCGGCTGCGGCATTGGTTCGCCTTTCACAATGGCTTCGTAAGCTTTGGAACGGCCTACTACGTCGTCGGACTTGATCGTCAGAATTTCTCTCAGAATATAAGCCGCGCCGAATGCCTCAAGCGCCCAAACCTCCATCTCTCCGAAACGCTGGCCCCCAAATTGCGCTTTACCTCCAAGAGGCTGTTGCGTAATAAGCGAGTAAGGCCCTATAGAACGGGCATGCATTTTGTCTTCGACCATGTGCCCCAACTTAAGCATATAGATGACGCCCACAGTCGCATGCTGGTCAAACCGGTCTCCTGTGCCGCCATCGAACAAGCGGACTTTACCGTAACGGGGAACGCCCGCTTTATCTGTCCATGAGTTCAGATCGTCAAGACTGGCCCCGTCGAAGATCGGAGAAGCGAATTTCACGCCAAGCTCTTTGCCGGCCCAACCCAACACAGTTTCAAATATCTGGCCAAGATTCATACGCGAAGGCACCCCCAGCGGATTCAACACGATATCGACCGGCGTTCCATCCGGCAAGAACGGCATATCTTCCTGCCGGACAATACGCGACACGATACCTTTGTTACCGTGGCGTCCGGCCATCTTGTCGCCTACCTGCACTTTACGTTTCTTGGCCACATAAACTTTCGCGATCTGAACAATACCCGAAGGAAGTTCATCCCCGATAGTCAGGTCGAAACGTTTACGCTTCAGTTCCGCGTCAAGTTCTTTGTATCTACGCAAATAGTTTACAATAACATCCTTGATCAATTCATTTTTCCGCGCGTCTGTTGTCCAGTTGCTCACCTGTATCGATTCGTAGTCGATGTTGTCCAAAGCGCTCTTGGTAAATTTAGAGCCTTTGGCTATAACATCCACGTTGAGGTAATCTTTTACTCCCTGTGATGTTTTGCCGTCGGTCAGGATCAACAGCTTGTCAACCAGTACAGCTTTCACTTTAGCTATCTTTTCTTCGTACTCTTCATCCAGTTTTGGCAGCAAAGCCTTGCTCGAAAGTTTGGTTTTACCCTTTTTAGATGCTTTGGAGAATAGATTTGTCGCTACTACAACTCCTTTCAGAGATGGAGAAGCCTTCAATGAAGCGTCTTTTACGTCGCCGGCCTTGTCGCCAAAGATAGCGCGGAGAAGTTTTTCTTCGGGAGAAGGGTCGGATTCTCCTTTCGGAGTGATCTTTCCTATCAGAATATCTCCCGGGCTTACACGGGCTCCGATGCGGATAATGCCTCTTTCGTCCAAGTCTTTTGTCGCCTCTTCACTCACATTCGGAATGTCGGATGTAAGTTCTTCCACACCGCGTTTTGTGTCGCGGACTTCAAGTGCAAATTCTTCCACATGCACGGATGTGAATATGTCTTCGCGGACAATACGTTCGTTCAATACGATAGCGTCTTCAAAGTTGTACCCTTTCCATGGCATGAACGCCACTTTCAGGTTTTTGCCGATAGCCAGTTCTCCTTGTTCCGTAGAGTAGCCTTCCGTTAAGATCTGACCCGGATCAACCCTGTCTCCTTTGCGGCAAATCGGACGCAGGTCGATGGTTGTATTTTGGTTTGTTTTTCTAAACTTGGGTATATAATATGTTTTCACGGCATCGTCGAAGTTTACAAAGTCTTCGTCAGCAGAGCGGTCATATTTAATTTTGATGGTGCCGGCGTCCACATATACCACTTCGCCTTCAGCTTCCGCCACAATCTGCGTACGCGAGTCGCGGATAAGCTGTCCTTCGATGCCTGTACCCACAATAGGAGCTTCGGTACGCATCAGCGGTACTGCCTGACGCATCATGTTCGAACCCATCAATGCGCGATTGGCGTCGTCATGTTCAAGGAAGGGTATCAACGACGCGGCGATGGAAGCTATCTGAGTAGGAGATACATCCATCAGTTCGACTTCTTCCGGAGCAACCACAGGATAGTCGGCGTCCTGGCGAGACTTGACACGTGTGCGAATAAATGAACCGTCATCATTCAACGGAGCGTTACCCTGTGCAATGATCTTGTCTTCTTCCTCTTCAGCGGCAAGATAGACAATGCCGTCAGATGAAAGATCCACTTTGCCGCCGGCAACTTTACGGTACGGGGTTTCGATAAATCCGAGATCGTTGATCTTGGCATACACACAAAGCGATGAGATCAAACCGATATTCGGGCCTTCCGGAGTCTCGATAGGACACAGGCGGCCATAGTGCGTATAGTGAACGTCGCGCACTTCGAAACCCGCTCTTTCGCGTGAAAGACCGCCCGGCCCCAGCGCCGACATACGGCGTTTGTGGGTAATCTCGGCCAATGGATTGGTTTGATCCATGAACTGAGACAAGGCATTTGTTCCGAAGAACGTACTTACAACGGATGAAATTGTTTTTGCATTGATCAGGTCAATCGGCGTAAACACTTCATTGTCACGGACATTCATTCTTTCGCGGATAATACGCGCCATACGGTTAAGGCCAACTCCAAACTGGTTGAAAAGCTGTTCTCCAACTGTGCGCACACGGCGGTTGCTTAGATGGTCGATGTCGTCGACGATAGCCTTGGAGTTAATCAACTCAATCAGGTATTTGATGATCTCAATGATGTCTTCTTTGGTCAATACCCGAATATCATCGCTTGTAGACAGTCCCAGCTTCTTGTTCAGCCTGTAACGGCCTACTTCTCCCAAATCGTAACGTTTTTCCGAGAAAAACAAGTTGTTGATAACCTCGCGGGCGCTGGCGTCGTCAGCGGGCTCGGCGCTACGGAGTTGTCTGTATATATGACGAACCGCATCTATTTCCGAGTTACTCGGGTCTTTTTGCAAGGTATTGTAAATGATCGCAAAGTCGGAAATATTTTGTGAATCCTTGTGCAACAGGACAGAAGTTATGCTTGATTCGAGAATCAGGTCGAGATGGTCTTTTTCCAAAACCGTTTCACGTTCGAGAATAACTTCGTTACGTTCGATTGAAGTCACTTCGCCGGTATCTTCGTCCACAAAGTCTTCCATCCATGTTCTCAGTATTCTGGCGGCAAGCTTGCGCCCCAATACTTTCTTTATATTTTGTTTTGTGACTTTTACCTCTTCGGCCAGATCGAAAATCTCGAGAATACTACGGTCGCTTTCGAAACCGATAGCGCGAAGCAATGTTGTCACCGGTAATTTTTTCTTGCGGTCGATATACGCATACATCACATTATTGATGTCAGTGGCGAATTCGATCCAGGAACCTTTAAACGGAATGATACGCGCCGAATAAAGTTTAGTGCCATTGGCATGCATTGTCTGACCGAAAAACACACCCGGTGAACGGTGCAACTGCGAAACTACGACTCGCTCCGCTCCATTGATGACAAAAGTACCTTTATCGGTCATATATGGAATCAGTCCCAGATATACATCCTGGATAACTGTATCAAAATCTTCGTGGTCAGGGTCTGTGCAATAAAGTTTTAATTTGGCTTTCAATGGAACGCTGTACGTCAGGCCTCTGTCGATACACTCTTCGATAGTGTAGCGGGGAGGGTCGATGAAGTAGTCCAAAAACTCTAATACAAAGTTGTTTCGTGTGTCGGCTATAGGAAAGTTTTCGGAAAAAACTTTGTATAAGCCTTCATTTTTCCTTTTTTCAGGAGGGGTATCAAGCTGCAGAAAGTCACGGAATGACTTTAACTGTACTTCAAGAAAATCCGGATAAGGAAGCGGATTTTTAATTGAAGCGAAATTGACTCTTTGATTTGTTGTTGAAGACATGGATAACCTATTTTATTGAACTTATTACTTTTGACGCAAAAAGGTTAAGAACCTTCTTCAAGGAAGGTTCCTAACCAAATATCCTTCCTCAGGACTTACCTTTACTTAAGTTCAACTTCGGCTCCAGCTTCTTCCAGTTGTTTTTTCAATGCGTCAGCTTCATCTTTGGTAACTCCCTTTTTCAGTTCGCCGGGAGCGCCGTCCACAAGATCTTTAGCCTCTTTCAAACCAAGTCCTGTAAGTTCTTTTACAGCTTTAACAACTTGCAACTTGTTTGCGCCCGCCGCTTTCAAGATCACATCGAACGATGTTTTTTCTTCTACTGCTTCAACCGCAGCGGCTACCGGCCCTGCAACCGCAACTGCGGCAGCAGCCGGTTCAATACCGTATTCGGTTTTCAGAATTTCAGCCAGTTCGCTTACTTCTTTTACCGTCAAATTTACTAGTTGTTCTGCAATAGCTTTGATATCTGCCATTTTTGTATAAATTAAAATTGTTATTATTCTTTTGTTTAATATTTATCTCTTAGATAGCGTTTCCAAGACGCCATGAATAGTATTTCCACCCGATTGAAGAGCCGAAATGACATTCTTGACAGGGGATTGAAGTAATCCGATAACATCGCCGACAAGCTCGTTTTTGCTCTTGATGTTTTCCAGCGCAGTCTGGTTTTCTTTACCCACATAGAAACTTCCTTGAACATAAGCCGCTTTAAGCGAAGGGATCCCTTCTTTTTTGTATTTGGCAATCAGCTTGGCCGGAGCATTGGCCGAATTGGAAAACATGATGGCCGTGTTTCCTTTCAGTACCGGGTTCAGTTCCGAATAGTCGCCGTCAAGGCTTTCCAGAGCTTTTTGCAACAGCGTGTTTTTTACAACCATCAGTTTGATCTCCTGCTTGGCGCATTCTCTCCTCAAATCGCTTGTTTTAGCGGAATTCAAAGATGCAATATCGGTAAGATAGAAATGTTCGTAGCCTTTGATTGTTACCGCTATGGTTTCTATGATGGCGCTTTTATCTTCCTTTCTCATAATTTTCAGTCAATTTTTCGATTAATTTTCTACTGATTTAGGGTCTATTTTTACACCCGGACTCATAGTACTTGAAAGACAAACACTTTTCACATAAGTTCCTTTAGCCGCAGCCGGTTTCAATTTGATAAGCGTAGCGATAAATTCTTTCGCGTTATCCTTGATTTGATCAGGAGTAAAAGAAACTTTACCTATAGAAGCATGGATAATGCCGGTTTTGTCTACTTTAAAGTCAATTTTACCTGATTTAACCTCTGCCACAGCTTTGGCGACATCTACGGTTACAGTTCCGCTCTTGGGGTTAGGCATCAGGCCACGGGGGCCTAAAATACGTCCCAGAGCGCCAACTTTGCCCATAATGGCAGGCTGAGTGATGATAACATCCATATCAGTCCAGCCTCCCTTTATTTTTTCGATATATTCGTCCAGCCCCACATAGTCGGCGCCTGCTTCTTTAGCGGCAGCCTCGGCGTCCGGCGAACACAATACCAAAACTCTAACCTGTTTTCCTGTTCCATGAGGAAGAGACACTACGCCTCTTACCATCTGGTTAGCTTTACGCGGGTCTACACCCAAGCGTACATCCAAATCGACGGAAGCGTCGAATTTGGTAGTCGTAATCTCTTTTACAAGAGCGGACGCTTCGGTTAATGTATATAGTTTCCCTGCTTCAATCTTGCTGAAAGCTAACTTTTGATTTTTTGTAAGTTTACCCATTTCTCAATTGAAGTTTAATTATTGAACATCAGGGAAAGCCCCTTTTACAGTAATACCCATACTTCTTGCTGTACCAGCAACCATTTTCATGGCAGATTCGATTGTAAAACAGTTCAGGTCGACCATCTTGTTTTCAGCAATAGCCTTTACCTGATCCCAGGTAACTTCAGCTACTTTATTGCGATTTGGTTCCGCCGATCCGCTTTTCACTTTAGCGGCTTCCAGCAACTGGATTGCCACAGGCGGTTGTTTTACAACAAAATCGAAAGATTTGTCAACATAGTAAGTGATCACCACCGGCAATATCTTACCTGCCTTGTCTTGAGTTCTGGCATTGAATTGCTTGCAGAAATCCATTATATTGATACCTTTGGAACCCAAAGCAGGCCCTACCGGAGGAGATGGATTTGCTGCACCGCCTTTAATTTGTAATTTTAATTGTCCAGCAATTTCTTTAGCCATTTTTGTTTTTTGATTTGTTCTGTTAAAACTTAATATTAAAGCATTCAGAGTTGCGTAACCAATCTTACTGCTCTTTTTCGACTTGCATGTAATTCAATTCAAGCGGGGTTTTCCGTCCGAATATCTTTACCATTACTTTCAGTTTCTTTTTCTCCGCGTTCACTTCTTCAATAATTCCCGAAAATCCGGAGAAAGGACCGCTGGTCACTTTCACGTTTTCTCCGACAATATATTGAACATCCATACCTACCTCCTGTTCGTCCATCTCGTCCATTGTACCCAGTATTCTGTTTACTTCAATCTGGCTCAACGGTTGAGGATTAGTCGCATTCGGTAAAAAACCCGCCACGTAATTTATGTTACGCAGTTCGTGGATAACTTCCCCTATCAGAGCGGCCTCAATCAAAATGTAACCGGGAAGATAGGCTTTTTCTTTCAAGATCTTCTTTCCGTTACGCATGATATAGGTCTTTTCCGTAGGGATAAGAACCTGAGAGATATACTTTCCCAAGTCTGATTTCTTTATCTCCGCTTCAAGATACTCTTTGACTTTATTTTCTTTTCCACTAACGGCACGCAGCACATACCATTTTTTTTCGATTTCAGTCATTGCTTTTGATAAAAATTAAAGACTATAGAAAAATTTGACAATAGACTCGAATGCAGAATCGATACCCCAAACGATTAGTGCCATTATAATGGAAGCAATCATGACAATAACCGCACTGTTGGTCAGTTCTGCACGAGTAGGCCAAGAAACCTTGTATACAAGCTCGTTATAAGAATCTTTGATGTAATTAGCTATTTTTTTCATTACTCTTTTTGAGTTTTTTAGCACGGGCGGAGAGATTCGAACTCCCGACATTTGGTTTTGGAGACCAACGCTCTACCACTGAACTACGCCCGTAAATTAAAGCCGGCTATATCGCAAACCGACTTTATTGTTATGGATTGAAATTTCTTATGCAATAATTTCCGTGATCTGGCCGGCGCCTACTGTACGGCCTCCTTCGCGGATAGCGAAACGAAGACCTACGTTACAGGCAACCGGATAAATAAGTTCTACATTGATAGTCAAGTTATCGCCAGGCATAACCATGTCTGTTCCTTCGGGAAGAGTGATCTCGCCGGTAACGTCAAGGGTACGCAGGTAGAACTGAGGACGGTATTTATTGTGGAATGGAGTATGACGCCCGCCTTCTTCTTTCTTGAGGATATAAACCTCGGCTTTGAAGTTAGTATGAGGGGTTATTTTACCCGGATGGCAAATTACCATACCACGTTTGATCTCATCTTTGTCGATACCGCGCAGCAACAGTCCCACGTTGTCTCCTGCCTGTCCGTCGTCAAGTATCTTGCGGAACATTTCAACACCCGTTACAACTGACTTTTTACCTGCCGAACCAAGTCCGATGATTTGAACTTCTTCACCGGTTTTGATTTTACCTGTTTCTATACGGCCTGTTGCCACTGTACCGCGTCCTGTGATGGAAAACACGTCTTCAACCGGCATCAGGAACGGTTTGTCAACATCACGCGGAGGAAGCGGGATCCATGTATCCACAGCGTTCATAAGTTCCATTACCTGGCTAACCCAAGGTTCAACACCGTTAAGCGCACCCAGAGCAGAACCACGTATAACCGGAGTCTTGTCGCCATCGAACTCGTAGAACGAAAGGAGTTCTCTCATTTCAAGCTCAACCAGTTCCAGCATTTCTTCGTCATCAACGATGTCGCATTTGTTCATGAAAACAACCAGTCTTGGAACGTTTACCTGACGTGCAAGGAGAATGTGCTCGCGGGTCTGAGGCATCGGACCGTCGGTAGCGGCAACTACAATGATAGCGCCATCCATCTGGGCGGCGCCGGTAACCATGTTCTTCACATAGTCGGCGTGTCCGGGACAGTCAACGTGAGCGTAGTGGCGATTGGATGTTTCATATTCAACGTGAGAAGTATTGATTGTAATACCGCGTTCCTTTTCTTCAGGCGCGTTGTCGATCGAATCGAACGAACGAACCTGGGAAAGACCTTTCTCAGCCAATACTTTGGTGATAGCGGCAGTCAAAGTGGTTTTACCATGGTCAACGTGACCGATTGTACCGATATTTACGTGCGGTTTCGCCCGGTTAAATTTTTCTTTTGCCATAATTAATTGTATTTAGTTAAATCTATATTTAATTCCATTGAATAAACCAGAGCCTATGACGGGATTTGAACCCGTGACCTCTTCCTTACCAAGGAAGCGCTCTACCACTGAGCTACATTGGCATAAACCGCCAAAATTTTTCTTCCAATACCACTTTATATATCCAAACGTTGGTTTCTTGTTGAAGAAAAAACAAGAAGCTCCGCTTGTAAACTTTACAAAACCTGCAATTTTTCAGTTTACGGCAACTCCTTTCTTCTTGGACCCTGAGCCTCTTGTCGGATTCGAACCAACGACCCCGAGATTACAAATCACGTGCTCTGGCCAGCTGAGCTAAAGAGGCATACAATATTTTGCCGCCATTATCGCTTCTTGATAGCGAAACGGCGACAAAAATAGAAATTATTTTTTAGAATAACAATACTTTATGTATTTATTTTTCCGGAGTTCTTTCTTTTGACGCATATTCCTGTATTCTTTGAACGGAAAGCGAATGTGCAAGTGTTTACTTGTCTTGCGTTTTTTCTTTTACTTTAAGTATTTGTTTTTCGAGGGCTTCAATGTTCAGCATAACCGCCTCTTCGAAAGTATCGGCTGTCTTGTTGGCAAAGAGTTCTCCGCTTTTGATGTTTAGTTTTACCGACGCTTCCTTGTTGTTCGCCGCTTCGGGTTTTATTACTTTAAGTATTACTTCGGCGTCTATGATCCGATCCGAAAACTTATCCAGTTTGGACAATTTCTTTTCTATAAACTCCTTTAAATGAGCGCTTGCATCAAAGTGAACCGACTGAATTGCAATATTCATAATGTTTCCTCCTTTACTTTTAAGCTCTGGGATGAGCTTTGTTATAAATTTTCTTTAATTCTTCGAATGAAGTATGTGTGTATATTTCTGTAGCCGCAAGGCTTGAATGTCCTAACAGTTCTTTCACCGCATTTATATCCGCGCCATTATTCAACATGCCTGTGGCAAATGAGTGGCGCAGGACGTGAGGACTCGTTTTTGACAAAGTCGGTATTTGGCTCAGATTTTCCGTCACAATACGGTGTACCAGCATGGGATAAAGCCGCTGCCCGTTATCTTTAACAAACAGATACCCTGACAGGTTTTCTACGCTTTCGTTTCTGGCAACCAGGTATTGCTCGATCATTGTTTTCATTCCGTCGCTGAACGGGATCAGCCGTTGCTTGTTCCGTTTTCCTGTCACCAGTATCGTTTCGGCGATGAAATCGACGTCGGCGTCTTTCAGCCCGATCAGTTCCGCCCGGCGAATGCCTGTCACATAAAACAGCTCGATCATTATCCGGTCGCGAAGCGATTCGAATGTATTGCCGAAGTTTGATTCTTCCAGGACTTTTTCCATGTCTCCATTGTTTACAAATGAAGGGATGGGTTTCGACGTCTTTGGCCCTGTGATCTTCTTCGCAGGATTGACCGAAACTTCGTTTATCCTCTGCAGGTATTTATAGAATGATTTCAGCGTGCTTAGCTTGCGGTTGACCGATCGCGCGGCTATCCCGGCTTCCATAAGCGAAGCAATCCACATGCGCACAACGTCGCTATCAACATTTTTTATGTCCATGCCGGAGAAGCGCTCCCGCAGGAATTCTGCAAACTGGCGAAGGTCTGTAGAATAAGATATCTCCGTATGTAAAGAGAAGTTCTTTTCATAACGGAGATATCCGGTATATTTCTCTATTAGTAACATCATCTGTCCGAATTTCAATCCTGAACGACGAAGTTAATAATATTATGTGAAAAAGACAATAGTTTTTTAATCTTCCAAACGGTGCAGCGCCTGAACATATGCGGCGTGCAATCTTTGTTCTCTTTTCACCACCGAGGGCTTGCGAAACTCCTGGCGTCTTCTGAGTTCTTTTACCACGCCTGTTTTCTCGTATTTTCTTTTGAATTTTTTCAAGGCTTTTTCAATGTTTTCGCCTTCCTTTAATGGAACAATAATCATAAGTGTTATTCTGTTTTTTTATTTATTTTTTGTTTTGTTTAAATCAATTTAAAACGGAGATCCATACAATTTCTTTTATTGGAAATGTCCGGTTTCTATATGACAATCCTTTTGAACAGCGCTTAAAAAGCGGCGTCCAACTAAAACCAATATGTTTTATTCAAAAGATCATCAAACCTCCTCTCCATTTTCGGGCGGTAAATTTAGCGTATAAAATATTAAATTCCAAGATTTCCTTGGGGTTTTTATTCTTTTTCCATTCGGATATGCAATATGCCGTATAATTTTCCGAAGTCAATTTTTCAAAGCGGCATGCTTTCCAGACAATGTCTCATGCGTATATAATTTGTTATCTGGCGGGTAAAATTTAAACAGGTTTTTGGAAAAGCAGTGAAAAAGACCTGCAGCCTTAATTTTAATTCTTATCTTTGGATCCGTATATAATATTGTAAATTTATGAAGTCGGTATTTATTTATATAATGCTTTCCATCAGCTGCTTACCCGCCGTATTTGCGCAAACATTGGCGGAAGCAAAAGACCTCTATCTGAAAGGTGAATATGCAAAGGCCTTGCCGGTATTCGAGACGGAATATGCGGCTAAACCCAATGATACCAATATTAACCACTGGTACGGAGTATGTTTGTTTGAAACAGGAGGCGACAGGGCAATAACAGAGAAATGCCTTTTGTTTGCGTCGCAAAAAAAAATACAGAATTCGTTCTACTATCTGGGGTTGCTTTATACGGACGAGTTTCGCTTTACCGAAGCCGCCGAAGCCTTCAACAAATACGAATCCATGTTGAAGAAGAAAGATGATGAAGCCCGCGCCCGCCTGGAAGAAAAGCGTAGAGAAATGACTCGCCTTCACCGTGTCGTATCCAACACCGAAGATATACAGATAATAGACAGTGTGGCGATAGACAAGACCGATTTCCTGTCGGCTTATAAATTGAGCCCCGGTGCAGGACGGCTGGATTATTTCAACAATGTTTTCTCTTCGAACAAAGCGGTGGAATCGACTGTCTACTTCAATGAAAAGAAAACCGGAATATATTATTCGCAGCCCCGGAAAAACGGTTCTTACAGCCTGTTCTCAATGGAGAAGCTGCTGGATGAATACGGTAACGAGAAAATGCTTTCGCCCGGTAATTTCAACTTGACGGGAGACATTAACTACCCCTTTGTGATGACCGACGGGGTTACCATATATTTTGCGGCGAAAGACTACAACAGCATGGGCGGATACGATTTGTTCGTTTCACGCTACAATATAAACAACGATACTTATCTTGCGCCGGAACGGCTGAATATGCCATTCAATTCCCGGTATAACGATTATATGATGGCTGTGGACGAGGAAAAAGGGGTGGGATGGTTTGCTTCCGACAGGTTTCAGCCCGAAGGCAAAGTCTGTGTCTATACTTTTATTCCAAACAAAACGGTGAAAATCGTAGAGAGTGATGATGAAAAATATGTGGCGGACAGGGCTCGCATTGTTTCTATAAAAGACACATGGATCAAAGGGCAGGATTATTCCCGGCTGATTGCCCTGGCGCGCAAAGCTCCTGAAGAAAAGGTTGAGGCGGTGCGTGACTTTGACTTCGTGGTCAACGATGAACATACATATTATAAATTCTCCGATTTCAAGAATAAAACCGCCCGCGATACATATTTCAGGGTAGCGCAGATGAAATCGGACTTGAAGTCCGTATCCGAAAAACTGGATAACCTCAGACTTGCATACAGTAAATCTTCGCAGGAAACAAGGCGCGCGATGGCAACAGAAATAATAGATCTGGAAAAAAAGCGGGAACAATTGCAAAAGCATATCCCGCCACTGGAAATACAAGCCCGCAATCAGGAAATACAAAGCCTGCAATAGTACCTCTGATGAATCTGCCCCCAATCTTTCGCTTCATTGGGGGTACTCGCATTAAAGACCTCCGGCCTTTTTCTCTCCCCGCCTCAAAAAAAGTGTGTCCGGGTGCATTTGGCGGCGTCAAACTAGCGCTGTTTTTTGCACGCAGACGGCGCGGATTGAACGGATGAATGCAGATTCCCGTAACCGCAAATCCCGTGTTTTTGCCCGTAGGGCGCCCATATCAATAGAAAAGATGCGTCCCTCACAAACCCCCGAACCTCGTAGAGGTTTCACTCCGGTTTGTCTGTAAATTACAACCGTCAATATGAGAAACGGCCTTTTGTTCGGTTTTGCATCCGGATTCCGGTAATTGGATATAGAAAGGCGGAAATACGCAACATCCTGTTCAATCGAGTTCTGTATCTTTGTATCCATAAAGTAAACTCAACAGCTAAAAATAACAGCGCCTGTTATTAAATCGATTAAGAGATGAAAAGAAAGTTTGTGAATCCGGTTTTGGCCTTCGGGATTATCCGGCCTGTATCCCGCCTCATATTTCCGGTAATTGGATATAGAAAGGCGGAAATACGCAATATCCTGTTCAATCGAGTTCAGTATCTTTGTATCAATATAGAATATTATAAAAAACCAGATATAACAGTACCTATTATTAATTAAATCAATTCAAGAGATGAAAAGAAAGATCATGTATTCTGTTCTGGCCTTCGGGGCCATGCTGTCGTTGTTCGGCAGTTGTTCAAACGACGAGGGTAACACGG
>JAISSD010000235.1 GCA_031273295.1 Prevotella sp. | reverse complement strand
ATTTTGTTTTCAATTGACATATGGAACTTGCATGATTTTTATTATCACGGACTTTGGTGATTTGACAAAAATCATGCTTCGTTTCAGGATTGTATTCGTAAATCTTTTAATCCTTGAATCATGTAAATCCCGGTTCAGACTTTTCTTCGTCCTTCCGGATTTTGACTAGTGTATTTGACCGGTAGTTCGCACCTCAAAGAATTTTTTAACACCAAGAGCACAAAGGTATCACAAAGGGCACAGGGAAAAAACGCTTTGTGTTCCTTGTGTTAAGTTAATTTAGTGATGAAAAATAAATGATCCCAAAATGTACATTAGAATATAACAGGCTGATAACAAACTTTGTACGATTTTTGATTTCTAATGGACGCCATTGGAAAAATACAAATGCAATATGTTGATAATAACCGTATTATGGCGCATTAATTCGTGTAAAACAGGCGTTTTTCCAATGCATTAATGCTGAAACGGACATTTTGGGATCATATCTTCAGGTACGCCCGGAGGGTAAAGCTCCTGAACGATTTTCATAGGCAGATGCCCGCGGCAGTTAATTTGATCTGTCCATTTTGGGAGATAATTTCCGTAAAAAGGAATGATATCGGATCCGGTACTCAATGTATTACTTCGGCCGGTTTTATGTAAAATCAAATATAAGGTGCTTCAACACTCCAATTGAAGTATGGTTTGATTCATAACAGAAGTTGATTTTTCCACTTGCCATTGCATAGAGAATTTCAGTACTTCTTTTATCTTTATTTAATAAGGCGTTAATTCCGTCAACTGTATTAGATACATTTCCTTCCAATAAATAACCCGGCATGCAACCGGTTGGATATTTTTCGGAAATATATCTGTCCATTCCTTCGTTTATATATGCCCTTTTCAAGTCAGAATCCATTTCTTTTAATCTTTTAGCTTCCATATAGCACTGAAATCTTTGCTTTTTCCAGACTTTAAAGTAAACGAAATCAATTCCCGGAAGTTTATCTGCAAAACCTTTTACATGGTTTTCTGTTTCAGATAACAGTTTCTTTTCAGTCTTGCAGGTAATTCCTTTATCCAAAGAAAGCGGACTCTCTTATGTAACATCCCCCTCAAGCCGCTCATTGAAATACCACACTCCCCCATGTTACCATTATGCGTGCTGCATGAAAAATGATAGGGGACTCATTACCTTATTAAAAATAAAGCATATATACCGTGTCTGGCATGGTTTTGTGCATGGAAGGCATATGGTAAAAAACGCATGAGTATATGAATTCCGTATATATAATATATTCATGCACAAAAGTATGCCACGTGAAGTATAATACTGTAATACCTGTTTGTACCGGCGTCGCGGGAACGCTCTTTTTCTCATACTCGGGGGTGAAAAAGGCAGGTCTGTCATTTGCGCCTGTTATAGCGCCCGTTCCTCCGGTTCTTCCAATCCTTCGTGAGCGGATATGCTTTGGCGCCACACGCCGGGTATCGGCATCGACGAATGCGTATGCGCATCGTATGTCACAAACACGGATTCGCACCTGCATTTGATTTCTCCGGTTTTCACATTTCTTATTTGCTGGAGAAATGTTCCGCTTTTGTCTCCCAGTCTGGTCACTTTCGAATCCACAACTATATTTTCCCTGTAATATACAGGCGAGAAAAAATCTATTTCTATATGAGCCACTACGATCAGCCCTTCTGTCCAGCTGATGGCGGATTTTCCTTTTACTGTTTCAAAGTAGGTTGTCTTTCCAAGATCGAAGTAGCTGAGATATACATTGTTGTTTATGTGTCCCAGGGCGTCGATATCGCTGAAGCGGATCTGAATGGGAAGAGTTTCCTTAAAGGTTTCGGATTTTATTTCTTTCATCAATTTATCTGAATATTATATCGTTTACTACATGCATACCGGCATGTTCATTCAATTTGGTTATAAGTCTGTCCTTTGCCATCAGCAGTTCGGAACGCAAAACGGACGAGCTTAAAGACACATAAAGAACGCCGTTTCGCAGGTAGATGTTCGTCGTATATGAATTGATCATTGAACCGAGTAGTCTCGGCCAGCCTGTAACCGCTCTGCTTTCAGCCAGTTTCCGTTTAAAGAATTTATTCTCCTCGAAGTATTGTTTCAGTACTTCTCCGATGCTTTCCGTATTCCGTTTTCTCATGGCGCTATATTCTTTTGGATCACTTCGCCTTTTTCCACTTCATACAGATGGTAATTGCTATTGGTGCGTGAGAGTATTTCATCCAGATGCCCCCGATTGGTATCGGTTACAAATATCTGTCCGAAATCCTTGTCCAGTACGAGTTTTATTATTTGCTCTACACGGGACGAGTCCAGTTTGTCGAAGATATCGTCCAACAGGAGGATAGGCGTGGTTTCGACCGCTTTGTGAAGGAAGTCGAACTGGGCCAGTTTCAATGCAACGACAAAAGTTTTGTTTTGTCCTTGCGAACCGACGCGTTTTATGGAGTAGCCGTCCATCTGCATATCCAGGTCGTCTTTGTGTATGCCGACAGTCGTGTAACCCAGAATCTTGTCTTTTTGCCTCTTTGATTTGAGTAATTCAAGAAAGTGGGGAGCTTCAAAGTGCGATTCGTATTTCAGCTCCACTTTCTCGTTTGACGAACAGATGAAACCATAGAATTTCTGGAATGTAGGGATAAACTTGCCAATAAAGTTTTTCCTTCTCGTATGGATGATCTTTCCTTCATCGGTCAATTGTTCGTCCCAGAGGCCGAAAAGAGTCTCATCGGAAAACCCGTCTGTTTTTAGTAATGCATTGCGTTGTTGCAAGGCTTTGTTGTAACGGATAAGCGAATGCAGGTATTCCTTGTCGAACTGGGAAAGGAATTGATCCATAAATTTACGGCGTTCGTCGCTGCCTCCGTTTATCAAATCCGTATCGGAGGGAGATACCATAACCAGTGGCAACGATCCGATATGGTCGGAAAACCGCTCGTACTCTTTCCTGTTTCGTTTAAATTGTTTTTTCTGTTTCCGGCGCAGGCTGCAAAAGAATTCTTCCTTTTTATCCTCTATTTCATACCGGCCCTGTATTATTGCAAATTCAGCGTCGTGCCGGATATTTTGCGAGTCGACGGGATTATTGTGGCTTTTACAAAACGACAGGTAATAGATAGCGTCCAGCAGATTCGTTTTCCCCATGCCATTCTTTCCCAAAAAACAATTTATTTTGGGAGAAAGAGCAAGTTCGGCTTGCTCCAGGTTTTTATAGTTGAGTATGGATAAACGCTCCAATATCATGCACGCAAATTTATTGTTTTGCAAAAATACGATTTTTTGCGGGAGGCGTCGGCATTTCAATGTAATTTATCTTGGGATCGTTCTGCGAATAACTGCTAATATATTCGCGTTTTTCCTTATTTTTCCCTTTATTTGTGATTTTTATCAACATTCGTCGACTAATGGATGAAGAATTTCAACTAAATTATTCATGTCATAAATATGATGTATCTTGAAACACGGGATATCGTAAAACGGTATGGAAACCATACTGCTCTCAACGGAGTGAGCGTGCAGGTTCCCAAAGGCTGTATTTATGGATTGCTGGGGCCGAATGGCGCAGGTAAATCGTCTCTTATCCGCATAATAAACAGAATAACAGCTCCCGACGAGGGTAAGGTTTTTATCGATGGCAGGGAATCTGTCGGCGATGATATTTTCAATATAGGATATCTTCCCGAAGAAAGAGGGCTGTATAAGAAAATGAAAGTAGGGGAGCACGTTGTCTTTCTGGCGCGTTTGAGAGGTTTGTCGAAAGAAGAAGCGCATGAAAAGACGCGGTATTGGCTCCGGAAGTTCGATATCTTGTCATGGGAGAACAAAAAAGTGGAAGAATTGTCGAAAGGAATGCAGCAAAAGATACAATTTATAGTCACAGCGATTCACGAACCCGATTTATATATTCTCGACGAACCGTTCAGCGGATTCGATCCGGTAAATGCGGAGCTGTTGAAAAACGAGTTGCTTGAACTGAAAGCGCTGGGCAAGACAATCATTCTTTCTACTCACAATATGGAGTCGGTTGAAGAACTTTGCGACGAGATTTCTTTGATTGATAGATCGAAGGTCGTATTGCAAGGCAATGTGAAAGAGATACGCTCGCAGTACAGGAAACATATTTTCAGGTTGAACGTAGCGGGTGATAGTTTCGATATGGAATCTCCTCGTTTCGCCATATTGTCGCAATCAGTGGACAAAGATTCTGTCGTAGTGCGCATCCGGCGCAACGGGGAGTCGACCAATTCCGATTTATTGCGGGAGATTGCCTCAAAATACGAGATTGTTTCTTTTGAGGAAGAACTGCCTTCCATGAATGATATTTTTATTCAAGTCGTATCAAAACCGGTATAATGAAAGCGCTGAAATTGATCATAGCAAGAGAATTTTCTTCCAGGGTAAAAACGAAAACTTTTATTCTGACCACCTTATTGACGCCCTTCCTGTTCGCCGCCGTTGTCGCCTTGCCTACCATACTGATGACGCTAAGCGACAACGACAATATAAAGAAGGTGTATGTGATAGACGACACGGGCTTGTATTCCAACCTGTTTGAGTCTTCAAAAAACTATGAGTTTGTACAGGTGTCCGCTTCCGGCAGTTCTGCGGCAAACAAAGAGAAGAACACGGCTTTGTTGCAGATAAGCGGAGATTTGAGCCGGGATCCGAATGCGGCGACGTTCTTTTCTGAAAAACAGCAACCGCCGCGAGAGCTGACCGCCTATATAAACGATGTATTGACCGAAGCCGTCAGAAACGGTAAAATCGACAGTTTTACGGCAGAGAGCCATATCAAGCCGCAGGTAGTGGCCGGTTTACAGCAAATACTGAAGTCGAAAAATAAAATCCGGGTATCTACTATCCGGTGGGACGAGACAGGCAAAGAGACGGAAACGCTTGGCGAGGCGGCCTCTATTACCGGAATGGCCTTGACTTTCTGCATGTTTTTTTTCATTATGATGTATGGCTCTATGGTGATGCAGAGCGTGGTGGAAGAGAAGAGTAACCGTATAATAGAGGTTATCGTTTCATCTGTCAGGCCATTTGACCTGATGATGGGCAAGACAATAGGAGTGGGGCTTGTCGGGCTGTTTCAGCTGGTGGCGTGGCTCGTTATCGGGGGAGGCGCGATGATTGCCGTTCAGATGTATTTCGACTTCAATGCGGATATGAGCGCTTCAATGGATGCGCAACAGACAGCGGCTTTGATGGAACATGCCAATATCAGTCTGAATTCGTCTCTTAACGGCTTTTTTGGTATTGATTGGGTGCAGGTGGCAATTTGTTTTGTTCTCTATTTTACAGGAGGTTATCTTTTATTTGCCTCCCTGTTTGCCATGTTTGGCTCGGGTGCGAACGACTCGCAGGAAGCCCAGCAGCTTATTATGCCGGTCACTGTTATATTGATGGTGGCGTTCTATACGGGTTTTGCCGCCGCCCGCAATCCCGAAGGCGCTATGGCATTCTGGTGTTCGCTGATACCTTTCACATCGCCTGTCGTGATGATGGTACGCGCTCCGTTCGAGATTCCCGTATGGGAACTGGTATTGTCGGTTACGCTGTTATTTGCGACGGCGGTATTGATGGTGAAGCTGGCGGCCAGGATATATCGCGTCGGGATATTGATGTATGGAAAGAAAGTTTCTTTCATGGAGATGCTTAAATGGTTGAGATATAAATGAATTGGGAATTAAGAATTAGGAATTAAGAATTAAGAATGGGAATTAAGAATTGGAAATGGCGCAAACAAGATGTTGATTTTGACGGAAACTATCTGTGGGCATGAATTATACTGTCCAAATAGGACGTAATTGCCGGGCATGTTCATTTTATCCGGCATGTTATGCCGGGCCGGGATATGGAAAGCTTTCAGCCTTAACCTGCCGGCTATGCCCGTAACAGTCCGAATATCTGCGGCATTGTCTTAAACCGGCAACCGCGTTTTGCATAAAATTCATTCACTGAGAGAAATTTTGGAACGCAATTTTTTTACATGCTTTTTGACGCCCCATCCTTGAGGCAAGAACTTTGTATAGACGAATCTCGCGTTTTTGCCCGCAGGGCGTCCAATCAATAGAAAAAAGATGTATCCTGCACAAAATCCAAACCTCTACGGGATTTTAGGTTTGCAGGGTACATCTTTTTCTATTGAATAGCTTGCACGCAAGTGTCTGGCTCATAGGGGCGCATATCGAAATAGAGCCGGAGGCGCTATTATTTCTGGATACAACGAACAGAGCAGGCACGCATACGATTGGTCGCAACCACAAAGGACGTACTTGCATCGACGCGCAATCTTATTGCGTTAGTCCCTTCAACGGTAGACGACCAACAATAGACGACCGTACCCTGATTGTGCCACATATCGCTCGAACTATCGCGGCCGCCAGCGGCTGGCAGATAAAGGTATTTACCGGCATCAACATCGGTACCGGTGACTTTTATACAGTTATTGGTGACGCCGGCGCCTTCGATCTTATCTTTCAAAACGGTCAACTCTGTTCCTGTTGGAACCCTCCAACCATCGGGACAAGGCCCTTGTGCATCGTCACCCTGCCAGCGGTTATCTGTTTCTCCATTCTCCAGTTCTAACCAGTCATTAGGGACTTCACTGGCGATGATAAATTTGGTCGCGTAAGTAGTAGATGCTGCGGTTTCGGCGGATAAAGGTCCCTGTACGGCATCCCCTGAACTGCCGTAAATAAACTTTGCGTAACTGCGCCCCCACTGGAAAGCATAACCGCTAGCTTCAAAAGGCGAGTTAACATTGTACTCGATAGATGTTGCGCCAACATTCACAGGAGCCCAATACTTGCCCCCGACAAATACAGGCCTGTATTCCGTGTCTTCGTAAACGGGAACGGAAGTGATATTAAAGGTCTGCGTTTTGGCTGTTGCCTCTTCTTTTATCGTGAGGGTTCCCTTGACCGGGTAAGTCGTTTTTGGCAAAATTATTTTATATGTCTGTCTGACTTTGGCGCCTCCGTAAGTTACAACGGGGTCGCCTTCAGCAACAGGCGTCAAGTCGTTTGCAACAGTATAATAACCTGTTCCCACAGTCAAATTGAGGGTGGCTGTCAATTCACCCGTCGCCCTGTTTTCGCTCAAGGTGGAAAACCGCAATTCGCTGTCGCCCGTATTGTCCGACAGATCAATGTCAATGTCTTCGCCGTCAGGCAGTTCTATGCTGTTCAAGCTGAATCCGGTATATTCAACCGCGTCAACAGAAGGTACTGCCGTAATTGTCTCTCCATCGTCCCAATTGGATACTTCCAGCTCGAATACCAGGTTGGTACGGTCAATGCGGGATACCTTCAAGATATAACGTTTGTTGGCCACGACTGGCTGGTCGTTCGCCAGCAGAACCTTGTATACTACCGGCTTGCCGTCACCCGTGTAGATACCCTCAACCTCGACGAGAGTGGATTCATCGTTCAGATTTTCCTTTTTATCCAGTGATCCCGGCCAAAGGTAAAATGCGCTTTTGGCAAGTCCTTCGTTTATGCCCGTCACGCCGGATACGTCGATCGCATCGAGGCCTCTCAGAGATACTTTGGCGGCAGGATCCGGACGTTCCTGACCGTTGGGTTCCTCTGTAAGATAACCCGCAGAAAAGGTATTGGTTACGTGAATCCTTGTTATTTTGAAAAATGTTTCGTCGCTCTCCGGATCGTTGTTATTCGTCGCATCGTCGTCTTCGGTGACGTTGTAGATATCGAAACGTGCCACGCGGTGGCGTAGAGTTATTGTATAAGCCGACTCGGTAATCGCAGACAGATCCGGAATAGTTGTATAGCCAACCATCAACATGTTACTGCCTTGAATCGGAGAGGTATCGGTAGAGGTTGCAACGGCAGAGGTAAAGTCGTCGAGAGTGGTACTGCCGACAACGAAGTTGTCTGTAATGTTACCGCTGACGTTGGCAACGGCATAGAACGTATAGCCGGAATTGGTGGATTTGAAGTTGTTCACGTCGAAGGTTACCGATCTGGTATCGACCTCGGTCGGAGACGCCGATTTCCTTGCCACCAGCAACAGTTCGCCCGAACTCTGGAACATATAGACGGTAACGTCGTTAATCGCGGCCTCGTTTTCCGTTGCAACCAGATCGGAATCGTCTTCTGCATAAGTCACGCTTCGACGGGGAGATGGAAAACTGAAAGTCAAAGTCCCTGTCTGTCCGATTGCCTCCGGTCTGGAGACGCTCTCTTCACTGCTGCAACCGGACAACAACCCGGAAGCGAGCAGGATAATTGAAAGAATAGATTTTTTCATAAATTTGAATTTTGTTCGTGAATTTTAATTAGAGTATATCATCCAACAAATATATTTAATCCGGTTGGATAAGCTGTTACAGATTTCCACCTTTTTATATTCAATTCCCGGAATTTGGATGAAAATCAAATGAGGAGGGTGTTTTTATGCCTGCGACGTTATTCAAATCTGGCTGATCTTCTCTTCAAGGCAATTTAAGGAAATTAAAGAAATTAAGGAGTTTAAGGAAAATGAGGAAGCTGAAACATCTGCTCAAACGGTGCGTGTCATTCCGACTGGAATCTGCCAGCCAACCAGACATCCCAACATGTATCCTCGTAGAGGTTTCACCCCGGTTTGTCTGTGAATCCTCTACGGGGATTTGTTGTCGTGCTGTTCCTTCTTTCTACTGATATGGAAGTCCTACGGACTATCCCCGTCTCGTCCCCTATATATAAAGCATCGTCCTGTGCGGACATAACCTGACGGCTATGACTCCACGAGGTTTGGGACTTGTGCGGGATACATCTTTTCTATTGATATGCTCTACGGGCAAAAATGCGAAATTCGTAGACGTGCGCGCCACGTCTCTACAGGCAGGCCTAAAAGTTCCTGCTCTGGGAACGGCTAATTATTATGGATAAACTCTCCTGCCGGCGATAAGGGCAGGATTATAGATTTGAAAACAGAGAACTCGTTGGAATGTATCAAAACCATGTGTAACTGGCAAACATATTTCCGGAAACATTGTTTTTATTGTTATAATTTACTGTTCGGATATAGCCCTTTCCACCAGTCGTTGTCATCTTTCAGCCATTTGGCAAACCATGCCATGATGGAGTTATTCCATTCTACGCGACGCTTGTAATTCATTACTCCATGATTTTCGTCTTTTACCTGTATAAATTCCGTCGGTCGTCCCAATATCTTTAAAGCTGTGTACATCTGTATACTTTCGCCTATCGGTACATTGGTATCCACAGCGCCATGAGTAAACAGGATGGGAGTATGTATTTTATCGGCGTTGAACAGCGGGCTTTGCTTCACATACAGATCGGGGTTATTCCACGGGTAACTGTTTGCGCTTGCCCCCGAACTGTATGTATATCCCCAGTAACCTTCTCCCCAATAGCTGCTTATGGAACTGATCCCCGCATGAGATACGGCGGCGGCGAATATATCGGTCTGCGTTTGCAGGTACATTGTCAGAAATCCGCCATACGACGCGCCTATACAGCCTATTTTCTTTTCATTTACAAACGGATGCTCTTTTACAAACAGTTTTACTCCTTCGATTATATCTTCGGCAGTGCGTTTACCCCATGCATTTACGTGCAAGGCTGCAAACTTCTGTCCGAAGCCGGTTGCGCCGCCGGGCTGTATAATATATACCACGTAACCTTGCGATGCGAATACATGGGCGGGATACGGGCCTTCGAATGTACGCGGGGTAGGACTGGTTCCGCCATAATAATACACAATCGCGGGATATTTTTTTGAGGCGTCGAAATTCGGCGGCAGATAGCAGCTGCCTTTTATTTCGGTTCCCGCCGAATTGGTGAAATTCCAGTCTTCTACTTTTCCCAGAATCATTTCCGACAACCTGTCGTTGTAGGGGTCGGCGACCATTGTCGACTGTTGTTTTTTCAGATCGTATAAATAAGCGCGGGTAGAGTTTGACCGGCTCACTCCGAAATATATCGCAGACAGTGCGTTGCCCGCTGTCGAGAACGAACGGATAACTTCCTCGTTCAAAGGCAATTTTGTAAATAACCGGTTTGAAGGATCATAAGAATACATGTTTACATAATCCTGATCCGTGGTACGGAAATAGATCAGGTTATCCTTTTTGTTCCAGAAACTGTTGTCGATGGCGGGATCGAAATTTTTCGTAATGGGGTCGATCTGTTTTGTAGCCAGATCCATGATAAACGCAAGGCTGTTGTAACTGTTGGCAATCTGCCCTGCATCTATGTTTTGTCCGACGCCTCCGAACGCTTCGCCCGAGCCGGATATGAGTATTTTCTTCCCGTCGGGAGAGAATGACGCCCTTGAGGCAAATCCTTCGTTTGTCCATAAGGTATCTACGGTCATGGTGGGAATATCCAGCCTGAACATGGAATATTTACGAAAAGGCCGTTCGGTCAGCGTTTCATCCGTATAAGAGAAGAGGATCTGCCTGGAGTCGGGACTGATATCGTTAAGCCATGTGGAGTGCGAACCGTATGTAAGTTGCCGGCTTAATCCGGTCCTTATATCGTATCTATGGATGAATGAGCGGTTGGTATATCCCGGCTGGCGGTCTTCGGGCGACAGTAGCAGTTTCAAGTCGCCTTTTGTTTCTTCTCCTTTTTCCTGTTTGGTATAGAAAAGGGATCTTTCGTCGGGTGAAAAAGTAATGCGTTCGTCGGGAATGTTTTTTGCCAAAACGCTTTCCTGCAATGTAGACGGGTCGATAGTAACCAGCTTTGTAGCGTCTTCCGTTTTAAGCGCGTAGAATATTTTTTCACTTGCCGGCGTCCAGCCCAGTTGTTTTTTGCCGCCGTCGGTATCGATAAGTATCTGATTGCCGGTCGACACATTATACAAGCAGGTAGTGGAAACGCTTTTTTCGCCAAATGTATTCCTGTATGATATTAATGCATAGCGGCCGTTTGGCGACATGCTCACATTGGTTACGCGCTTGCCTAGCAGCATGTCTGTGAAGTTTGCATATCTCTTGTTTGTATCCGACGCGGTAAAAGTTGTCAGCGTATCGTCTTTTTCTTTTTCCAGTACAATTTTGAATATGGGAGACGATTTGTCTTCAGATGAAGATAACAGTTTGATAACCACGCGCGCAGATAGAGGATACGGAGTGAAGGCCGCGGTTACCTCCTTTTCATTTCTGAAATTCTCCTCTTTGGTTGTTTTCGAAGCGCTGAGTTTGTTGTCCACATAGAGTTCAAACATATTGGGAGAAGTTATTTTCAATGAGAGTTTTGCATATCTGTCGGAATTCACGTGAAATGAAAATAGCTGGAAAGCAGAGCCTTCTTTTGGCTTTTCGGCATAAAAATATCCTGCCGTATCGGATTTGAGGGGCCTGACAAAGGCCGCCTGTTCAGGTATGGCCAGGTTCATTTTTAATAGATCCTTCTCTGAATATTTTTCCCCTTTCAGGTTGGTAGAATCTACAATCAACGGATCCATTACGGCAACCGGAGGAGCCGCATATATTTGAGACAGTTTTTGTTTGCTTTGTGAAAACGCGCCTGCCGCCGATGTAAGGCACAGGATGATGACCGATAATCGTAATCTCATATATTTTATAATGTTTTTCAGTTTAGGCGATAAAGATAAGAATTATAAGGTAGAAAAACAGAATAATAATGATAAAAAAGCGCTTGTTTAATATGATTTTTATGGGGCGCATTGGCCATCCTTATAAAAAGAAACAGGGGATAATTGCCATCCCCTGTAACTGAAAAATGAATCGAATAGCGCCTAAGGTGCTACATTTTCTCCGTCTCTAACGCAACGAACACAGCTACCGTACGTCCGGTAGTAGTTGCTGGCCGGGTTCACGTAGCCGCTGTAGAAGTACAGGCGATACACGTTCGACTCACCGAGGGCTGACGACGACCAGTAGATGTAGCCGTTGTAGTCAACGGAGATCTGGTTGCCATCGGTGAGGAAGCGGTACCCGGAAGCGGGAAAGGACGGCTTGGCGGTAGCGCCGAAGACCCAGTCGAACAAAGTATAATACGCTTTCCCGTTCAATACGTCTGTACCGTTTTCAGGATTGGTACTGGCAGTGAAAGAACCGCCGTTACCGGTACCGCTGGAATTCCAGAAAGTCCTGTAAGGAACAGGGGAAGACTCGTCGTCATCACTGCTACCGTCATTGCTGTTAATGATAGAACCGCTGTAACCGTAACCGAAATCGTTGGAAGTGGGCATACGCCAGGTATCTTCATTGAAACTATTACCGTTAGTAGACTTCTTGTCGACCAGGTATTTGCATATGTCGCCCTTGTAAGAACTGTATGGCAGACCCACGGTACCGGAAGCTGTTGTCAAAGCATTGTCGTCCCGTGCCTCCCGGCCAGTGGCGTTATCCGCAGGG
>JAISSD010000222.1 GCA_031273295.1 Prevotella sp. | reverse complement strand
ACGCTGGTTAATGAACTGTTTTATATCGGAAAAATTCCCGATGTTTTCGACGGTAAACCGGAAAAATGCGATTATCGGGAGGCATTATCCAAAAACTACAGGAGCATAATGATTTTTGCGGCGGAACTTCAACGAAAACCCAATCGCAGCGAAATATCCGAATTGGTGCGGGCATTTAACCGGAAAAGAGAGCAAACAGATGTGCCGCCCGTACTGTTGCTGCTGAAATACGGCGATGCTATTTCGTTGGCATTGCCCGAATTATCGGCATACAAACAAACTTGGCGACAAGGCGAAAAAGTAGGTAAAATCATTATTCTGCGCGATATTTCTACTACTAACCCTCATAGTGCTCACATAAGAATACTTGAAGGTTTGAAAATCGGAAATGATGTTAGTAGTTTCAACGACTTGCATAAATTTTGGCAAACCAAATTTTCTATTCAAACGCTAAATGATGAGTTCTACCGCGACCTTCAAAAGTGGTTTTATTTTGCTGTGGCACAAGTGAAATTGCCAAATCAGCAGGTTGACTCCGAAACAACCAAAAATTTTCTTGTGCGGCTTTTGGCGCGTACTATGTTTTGTTGGTTTATAAAAGAAAAAGGATTGATTCAACCTAAACTATTGGAACTTTCCGACTATCAAGGCAAGCGATACAAACTAACTAACGACACAGAAAATGCCGATTTTTTACAATCAAACAGTTATTATCGTGGCATTTTGCAAAATATTTTCTTCAATTCGCTGAATAAAAAGGACAAACGAAGCATGAAGGATTTCAAGTGGACAAAATATTTGAATCCAGGCTTTGACATTAATTGGCTGACAGCAATTCCATTTCTTAACGGTGGTATTTTTGATTTAATTTCCGAAGACACAATTGAATCACTGGCTGCAAAATAAAGTGCCGAGGATGCTGTAATTAAAATTCCGAATTTTCTTTTCTATGGCAACCCCGATGAAAATCAAAAAGGGTTGAACGAAATTTTCAAATTCTACAAATTTACGTTGGAAGAAAACACGCCATTTGAAGAAGATATTGCCCTTGACCCTGAATTATTAGGTTTGGTTTTTGAGAATCTTTTGGCTGAATTAGACCCGAATCTCGAAGAGAACACGCGCAAATCCATCCGAAAACTAACAGGCAGTTATTATACTCCTCGAAATATCATCCATGAAATGGTTAACGACAGCCTTTTCATTTACCTGAAGAAACATATTGCAGCTGAGAAAATTCCCCTTTTGTCCGATTTGATTTACAAAGATGAATACAACGCCAATGATAATGATTTTTGCAAGAGTATAGTATCCGCTATCGACCGGTTTAAGGTATTAGATCCTGCTTGCGGTTCCGGTGCTTTCCCGATGGGTGTGCTACATAAATTGGTTGCTATTCTCAAACTTATTGATAAGCAGAATGAAAAATGGATAGAGCTGAAACTGCAATCAGTTGACAGTAATTATCGCGACGAGTTCAAAAAAACGCTGATGTTACACCAGGATGATTATAGCCGTAAACTCGGTATCATCCGCGATAGTATTTATGGAATTGATATTCAACCGTTAGCAGTGCAAATCACAAAATTGCGTTTCTTTATTTCTTTGCTCTGCGACCAAAAAAATGAAAATGGTATTACTCCCATGCCGAATATTGAAACCAAAATCATTTGTGCCGACAGTTTGAAAAACTTGCAGCCGGATGTGTTTGCCAAGAATGCAATAGAACAACTTACGGAAGCTCGAAGAAAATACTATCAACCGGGTATTTCACCGAAAGAGAAGGAAGATATTGCCGATAAGATAGTAGATGTTTTGACTGATGCATTCCCTTCGTTTGCCAAAGAGATGGGCTTGAAAGGAATTCAGAATAAAGAGAAAATTCGTGAGTGGTTTACCCATGCTACTGTTGCTGCGCCTTTCTTCAATATGGACTTCTTCTACCCTGAACTCAAAGAGCAAAAGGGTTTTGATTGTGTGATTGGCAACCCGCCTTATGGTGGAACCGACATTAAAGATGATGTTCGTGAAACATTGTTTGGTAAAATAAAATCAACTATTCAAGGGAGCAAAGACCCTTATGGCGCGTTTATTGCAAGATTTTTGTCTGATGCCAATAGACCTGTAACGCCGTTGAAAGATGGCGGAGTGCTGGCATTCATCGTTAGTGATACATTTATGACCATAAAGAGCCATAAACCCTTGCGCAAATTAATGATGGCAAACTACATTCATAAAATGATTCGCGTACACCCCGACACTTTTCGGGCTACTGTGAATACCGCTATCATTGTTTGTGAAAGGAGTAGTGCCAAAGAACTTGATAAGGCACATATTTGTGAAATGGCAGATATGACCAACATAAGTATTCACGACAATTACGCTCGTTTTACTGAAATTCTGCGCCAAACCGAAGGCGTTGCATTTGGAGAAATCAAAAAATCCATATCCAATTCCGAATATGCCATTTATTACTATCCGCAGCAACTGATAAAAACCAACAGCAATCTGCCTTTTTTTGTGGCAAGCCCCAAACTGTTTGCATTGATGAATGACGGCAACGACCCACAAAACAAACCGAAAACAACTCTAAAAACAATTGACAACAAGCAAGTTTCGGTTAGAACCATTGAATTAAATGAGAAAAAAATTGAAGTGGTTAAATTAGGCGACATTGCTGATGTAAAAGTAGGTTTACAAACGGGAGATAATGATGCTTATCTTTTTCAAAACCCCAATGCGCGTGGCACTTATCGTGATATTAATGATTACACGGAATTTGTCCTTACTGATGGAGATTTAGAAAAGATACGAAATAATGAAGAACTCCGCCATGCTGTAATAGAAAAGGGAATTTCTAAAGATGATAGCAAAAGTGAAAGGTGGTTTGATGGAAGATATATTGTCCCTTATGATAAGGGTGGAGAGAGTGATTCAAAAGGAGGATGGCTGCCTAATTATTTTGTTGTAGCACAATATTATATTGATTGGTCAGAACAATGCGCTACTGCTTTAGTAAATGCTATATGCTTATTTCCAACGTCAACAAAACCATATCCAAGAAATACAGATTATTATTTTCTTAGAGGCATTTCTTTTTCGGATACGGGAGAGTATTCCCCGACATACAGATTAAATTTTGGTTCTGTATTTGACCAAAAAGGTTCTAATATCATTCCAAGAAACATTAACGTAAAAATTCTATTACATATTTTAGGCTCAAAATTAAGCCGTTTTATTGTAAGAACCTTGATTAATCATACTGTAAGTAGTCATGTCGATTGCCAAAAAGAAATTCCTATTTATTATACTAATGACACTAATGGTATGGTAATTACGCTGATTAATAAAATTATTGAAACACAAAAATCCAATCCACGCTACGATTATGCCAGCCACGAGCAAATAGAGATTGACAAATTGGTATATGAAGCTTACGGATTATCGCCCGAAGATGTGGAAGAAGTAGAGAATTGGTATGCGCGTCGTTATCCTCGACTATCTCAAGCACAGAAACAGAACTTACGTAATTTAGGTAAGAGTGATGATTATTTAGTGTTGTACGGTTATAAAAAGGAGGGGAAATGAATTATTGGTTAGTGAAATTTGCTCCATTCCGTTATAGTTGGCAGGAGGTGTTACGGACTGGGAGATTTGAGATTTATTCTGTGCGAAATCCGCAATCCAGAAATAATCTGAAGAATATGAGTTTGGATGATTTGGTTTTGTTCTATCACAGTCAGGAAGGAAATCAAGTAATGGGCGTTATGAAAGTAATTCAAACGGCACACCAAGACCCTACCACACTCGACCCCAAATGGGTAAGCGTTACCTTTGAGTCGGTACGAACTTTTGACAATCCTGTTTCTTTGCAAACAATCAAAGAGACAGCGTCTTTGCAACAAATCGGGTTAATCCGACAGCCACGTTTGGCTGTGATGCCGTTGACGAAAGAGGAGTTTGATGGGATTGTGGAATTGACGGATGTGGAAGTAATTGTTGAAAAAAAATGATATGAAATCACGAATTAGGAAATGTCCGCAAATTAACTTTATATTTATATTTTGCAATCAATTGAATTTATGTTATAAAAGCTAATGAAATGTAAACTTTATTTACGGACGATCCCTAATTCAGTCAATTCATAAGTTGTCCTTCTTGATATTTCATTTGAAGCGCGGGTTTCCGTCACATCGTCCCAGGTATGTCCGGCGCGTTTGAGCAAAAATTCGTTGAGGGTAGCTCCCGTCAATTCCTGTTTCACACTTCCACTGCGGCAGTAATACCTGCCACGCAACGAAATCGGCACGGAATAGGGCTAAACAATAATATTATTTGAGTATGTTTTTTATCATTCGGTTTACATAGTCAACCTGTACTTTTTCCTGTTCCAAACGCCAATTATTTGCTTTCAAAAGTTCGTATAACTGTTTTTCATCATTGGTTAAATTTAAATTGCCGGTGATTTTACTTGGCGTTCCCTTATCGTTTTCAAAATACCGGTCAAAGGTTTCTTTATTCATCAAAGTACTTTGAACATGAGGGTAATAGCCCCTGAATTGAGACAATATTTCAAATCCTTGTGCATCTAGATCTCCCCAATAAAACAATTGCATTTGTTTGAACCATTCCACATTTTTAAGATTTTCTACTTTGTATCCACTGCCAAATATTACAATTGTTTTTTCTATTTCAGGCAAAGTTAATGCAATAGTAAGCAAATTTGTTTTATTCTCAACAATCAACACATTTTTTATCGGCACATTTAATTGTTCGAATTGACTTACAGGAATACTCAAATCGTCAATTCCTGAAAAATAAGTCTGACTTACGGTTTTGTCCAAAATTCTGAATCGCACCAATGGTTCGCTGTATTTCAGGTTAAATCGTTTTTCAAAATTTGTTTCTTCCGTTTTTACAAAACCGGCAATCAATATATCCAATAACTCCTTGATTATTGGCTTGTTGTTTTCAATGAATTTTGTATGAACCTGTATTGGCAATTCCCTGATATATAAATTCGGAACAGGATTGGCCTTGAAACAGGTGCAGACTTTCAATATATCTTCCCGTTTTTCTTGATTGTCAATTATTTTTTGCGGATATTTTGTAATCCAGTCCTTTAATTCGGGAAATTGCGATACTATAAGATTGTAGTTGTGTATAAATATCTGATATTCTGTTTCTTTTTTAATTAATTTCAGATAATCTTCAAGTGTTTCAATTACGATTTTTTCAGGAACCAACTGCTTCCCGATTTTATCGAATTGCCTTTCTGTTTCGACAAGAGTATAGCCCTGTTTTTTATTGCTTTTGGAATTATTACGCAACAAAACTAGCGATTTTTGATATTCAGGCAATCTTTTCAATAAATCCCTGGCTGTAATTTTACCGATTCGATTGATCTCTTTTGGGAAAAAACAGGTTGAATCAATGTAGGCAATCAGTACGCTTTTCCACCAATTCAGACACTGTTGTTGTATTTCGTCAGGCGTTATCATTGTGCTGTTGATTCAATGGTTTGCATTATGTTTCTGCGCTGCTTTTCCCGTTTATATTCTTCAGTTGTAAGGAATTGTATTTCCGAATTGTTACCCTCTGTGTTCGATACAATATGCACTGTGTTTATGTAATTTTCAATGATATTTATTTTCTGCAAAGGAGTTATAACCAATATCTGCAAATTCAACTTTTTGAAGAGCTCCAGCCCGAATTGAGCGCTGATATCGCTTCCCCGTCCAAATGCTTCGTCAATAACTACAAAGCGAAACGATTTGCTGCGCGGTTCGCCAAAAGATAAACCAAACTGGTAAGCTAATGCCGAGGCCAAAATAGTATAAGCCAGTTTTTCTTTCTGTCCGCCCGATTTTCCGGCGGTATCGGAATAAAATTCTTTTTCGGAGTCATCATCCATGTATTTTTCGCTTGCACTGAACAAATACCAGTTTCTTACATCGGTAACTTTTTTAGTCCATTCAATGTCTTTTGTATCATTGCTTTTGAAACGGTCTAAAAACGCTTTGACCAGATTAAAGCGGTCTTCGGTATAGGCGTCGGAAGTGTCTAAAATATCGGCATAACAATCTTTTAATGACTTTTTAAAATCAGAAATCTCTTTATCCGGGTTTCTATCGCTCG
The DNA here is from genome assembly GCA_031273295.1 of Prevotella sp. Taxonomy (GTDB): domain Bacteria; phylum Bacteroidota; class Bacteroidia; order Bacteroidales; family Dysgonomonadaceae; genus Dysgonomonas. The sequence goes on along the minus strand of JAISSD010000222.1, from coordinate 14,414 downwards.
AGAGTTCAATATATGTTCCCTTGTTAAATTCTATTTCCCTTAAATGCCTGTTTATTTCTTTGATTTTATTGTTGATCTGTTTGCTGTGGGTATCCAGTTTTACATCAAAAACCCGAATATCGTCAATGGTATTTTTGTTCAGCAACTCTTTGAAGCGGTTTTCGTGTTCGGGAAGTCCGTTTTTATTGATTTCATTGTATTGTTTGATAAATTCGGGCAAAGCATCTGTTTCAACCGACAATTCGTTTGACAAAGCAGGAAACTCGTTTTTGTAATTTTGCATTACTTTGATAATTTCGCCCTGTATTTGATTTGATTTTCGATTCAACGCCCTTTCTTCGTCATTGCTGTTATTTACCAACTCATTTTGAATACGGTCAATATTTTTTACCGTAAGATTATTGTTTGCAATGAGCGTATTTATTTTCGGATAAAAACGGAGGGCTTCAATTTCAGATATCGTTGTTTGGGCAGACTTGCAAGCCTCGATTCCATTGACGTGATCTTCAACAGTCTTTTTCAAACCGCCAATGGTTTCTCCTTTTTCTCTTTGCTCTTTTTCAAGTCCGGCAATTTCTTTGGCAATTCTTGTCAGGTTATTCTGCAATGTCTGCAAAACATTGTTACTTGTCTTAATATCCTTTTCTTCCAGTTTCAATTTTTCAATCTCTTTCGCTTCGTCTTGCCAATTCAATTCATTCCAGTTTTGATGAGCCAATAACAAATTCAAGTTGGTATTCAAAGTTACATTGCCGTCCATTTCCATTTTCAGTTTGTCCAGCGCCAATTTTGTAGTTTCCTGCTTAATTTTCAATTTGGCTAAACTTTCTTCTACGGCTTTGATCTTTTCAATGTTTGACCAACCTAAAACAAAAGTTTTTTTGTCCCATAAATTTTTGCGGTCGTCTTTGGTATGCTTTTTCCCTTTTTTATATTGACCTTCAATAGTTATGGCATCTTGTTTGATTTTTTGAAAATCGTCGATAGATACGCATTTTAGATTAAAATGCTGTTCCAAATCGCTTTGCAGCCAATCTTCAAAATTGGTATCTCCTTTTATTTCAATCTTATTGACTACAGAATCGGCATCGATAGCATTGTAATTGTATTTTATATTAGCCGGTACAGGAAAATAATCCAGTTTAACGCCTCTTTCATTTTTATCCAGCAATCTTTTTCGGTTAATATAGCTGCTGACTGCTTTGTAATGTTTTTCGGGGACTAATAGACTAATGCCAAATCCGTGCAATAATCTTTCCAAAGCCCCTTCCCATTGCTTTTCGTCATCTTTTACTTTTATCAGTTCACCGGCAAAAGGTATTTCTTTTTCGTCCATTTGCAAATCGTCAATCATCTTTTGGCGGACATCTAAAAATGCCAGAGGTATTTGGTTTTTGCGATTTTTTAATGATTGCAATTCTGTATCTGTTTGTCCTATATTCTCGTTTACAATTCTCAAATCGGCAGATAATATACCCAGTTTATCCGAGTTGGTTGCTTGTATGTCTTTCAAATATTCGACCTTTTGTTGGGCCGTTTTTATATTTGCATAAAATGTCTTGTCTGAATTTGCAGAAGGTAATTCACATTTCGTTGCAAGTGAAATATATTGATTATGTTTATCCCGTTTGGCGTTTTTATTCTTTTCGCGTTGCTTGATCTCGCTCTCTATTTGTTCCAATCGCGCTCCTCCATTATTGCGAATATCTTGTTTGATTTGAGTTTGCGCATCGCGTTTAGCTTCCAAATCAATTCCTAATTGAGTCAGATCATTTTCAAGTTTATTTAGTTTCGCCTCGCAATTAGCGATCTCTTTTTCAAGCAAAACGATTTTCTTTGTGGCAAAATAACCTGGAATGGCAGAGAGAATATTCTCTATTTCTTCAATATCAGTTCTGTATTTTGTGTAATCTGTTTCTAATTTTACTAAGGGGAATAGAGTATCTCGCTGTTTTCTTGCTTCTAAAACTGCATAATAGGCTCTGTTCAAGTCTTCGAAACGTTTCTTTAATTCTTCGATCTGGGTTTTAACGTCGGTCTGTTCGAGCATTTGTTCCCGCACAAATGAAGTAAGGTTCTTTACCTCTTTCATTGAAACGGTTTGGTAGAACAGATCAATGGCTTTGTCGGAGTTCATGCCCAGCGAAAGCCTGAATTGTTGACTGTATTCCGAAAAACTGTCGCCGACGTATCCAATGTTGGAAAATGTTTTGATTTTCTGTTTCAGACTTTTGCCATTTTCGATGCCTGAAAAATGTTTTTTTATTGTCAGGGGTTTAAAACTGACAATAAATAATTTTTGTATTTTCTCGTTTTCTATCCAGTATATTTGTGCCAGAGTAACATCGTTTTCATAACCTGCATTGTGAAAATTGGCAAGTACTACCGTAAAAGTAGTGTCGGAATCGTTTGTGTATCGCAGGGAAATTGCTTTTGACTTCCTTTTGGCATCGTTATTTATTTCGTTATATTCCGCTTTTGTATTTTTGTATTCGCCACGAATATAACTTGCCATTGTTCTTTCTTTGCCTTCTGCGCCTGCGGCTTTATTGAAAACGATTTTGTGGTGCGGCACAATCAAACAGGTCAGAGCATCTACTACCGTAGATTTCCCGGATCCGATTTCGCCTGTCAATAACGAATTATTTCCATTGGGCGTTATTTTCCATATTTTGTTATGAAAAGTTCCCCAGTTCAGCAATTCCATATATTGCAGCCGGAATCCGATTTGCGTATTGTCTATATTGTATTCAATCATTTTCGTTTATGCTATTTCTATAGTTTTCCAATTTTTTGAGTTCATCCATTACTACATCCGCATTGACAAATGCTTTTATGATCCTGTTTATTTCATATTGTTCGTCTTCGGTTTTCATTCGCCTCAAAAATCCTTCTTCCAGCGTTTTGCGTATGGCTGTTTCAATTTTACCAATCAGACTTGCTTCGTTGGTTGTTTCTTTGTAAAACGGTTTCATTAAATTAATGATTTCATCTTTACTCAGAATGGCTCTATTTATATCTCCTTCACTATCGCTTTCTATCAAATGCTTGCGAAGCAGAAGACAGAGCAGAGAAACGTGAAAATTCAATTGCCTTTTGTCAATTAATTTCAGAGAATCTTCATTTTCTTCATCTGTTGGTTTTTGTTTCAAATAGGCATATCCTTCCGGTCTGTCTATAATAACAGTCAAATTAATATCGTCAAAATAATTTTTGACATCCGGTTCATTGTCCAATAAATCATTCCAATATTTATTGTCACTGTAAACAATGCCTTTCAACAAGGCTATCAATATGTTTGAGTATGGTTTCATTTGCAAAAAATGATTTGAGGAATTTCTATCTTGAATAATTTACCCGTTTTTGCATTTTGTATATCAACGAATTGTCTATCTTCGTCATTGATAATATGTTTGCGCCTTTCTTGTGAAGCGATTTCCATATAAGCAACAACTTCTGCCACACCTTTTTGAATGGGAAACTCTTTGATAAAATCCACAAAAGAAATTTGCGTTTTGTGTTTCAATGCATTTCTGATATTATCGCGTAATTCGGCAATGCTGATTTCAAATTGCTCAAAAACGTTGTGATTATCGGCGCTTGCTTTCCCAAAATCAAAATCGGTTTGAGCAAATTTTACTTTTTGCGGAACTTTGAATAAAGGTTTATCGGCAATCAGATCAATTTTTATTACTTCATCCAGGTTTAGCGAAAGTGTTTTAATAAAATCAACATCTGAATTCTCCGAAACGATCTTAAACATTTTCGTGATATTTTCGTGAATAATTCTGTTTTCAAAAAAAGATTTGTGTTCCAAAAATTTTCTCAGATGTTCCCATAGAGCATTTGTTGTTCTCTTTGTTTTATCTCCTGCCTCAACCAGATTATTTCGTATATTTTCTATGCGAAAAGTATCCTTTTGGAGTTGTTGAACAGCCGGAATATTCAAGATCTCATTGATTAATTCATCCAATTCATCTTGTCGTGATTGCAGCAGAAGAAATTCCCAAAAGGCGGCAAAACTTTTCCCCTGGTCGGTTTCGAGCAAAAAATCTCTTTGTTGCCAAAAATCATCCAAAACTTTACCTTTTGTCTGGCTTGAGGTAACAATTGTTTTTCTGAAATCACGGTCCAGATTTCTGAAATTATCTTCTACCTGTCGAAAATCGGCCAATAAATATTTGGCTGTTTCTTCTATCATCAAATATTGTTCTTTAATTTGGCGGTCGTCCAAAATATCAAATTTTCCATTATTCAAGTCATCAATTTCGTTTTCTATTGCTTGTTTTTTTGCGTTCAATTCTTTCAATCTTGTAGCTTTATCTACTTTTGTCTTAATGGATAATTCTTTTATTTTTTCAAATAAACTTTTCAATCGTGATTCTGTTCCGACAAATTCCGGACGCTCCAAACTGTCAATCCATTTAAAAGCGTTTTCCGCCGCGGGAGTTAATTCAAATAGAAATTCATCGTTTCTTCCCGGATATTTTCTTAAAAAACCTGCATTTGTCCAGTCCGTAAGATATTCTTTTGATTTTTTAGGATATAAAACCTCGTCTTGATTAATGACATAAAGATAATCGGTGAGATTTGAAACCAAATCCCGTTCAATAATTGAATTGGAAGTTAAATTGTCTTGTTCTTGCTTAAACGATTTGAACAGGAAACCAATAATCAACGGCGCATTACCCGCAGTAATCATTTTTACTGTGGTGTGTGTTTTTAATAATTGATTTATCTTTTCAAACGTCATATTCTGATCTTTTCAAATTTATTATATTATTCCGACAGCTTTTGATACTATGATATTTATTTTAAAAAACATATTTTCCATTCCATTCTTTCGGCGCTATTTTAAACGCTTTAGGACTTGTAAATAAATAACTATATCAAATAATAGTGTTAAATTATTAATAACCAATTATAAAACATTTTTTTGAGATGCATTTATTCATAGACAAGTCCTTACTTGCCAACTCTTTCTCGTCTCCAACGGCAACAATAATTTTGTCTGCAACCCAAAAGGTTACAAATTTCTTTTATCAGTTTACAAAAGTTGTGCAATAACCGCAATTTACTTCCTTTAATCGCATGATTTTCGCATAAAGGTACAAAATATTCCAATGCGAATTGCGTTTTTTGAAAATATTTTGTTTCTCTGTTTCCGATTTCCTGCGCAATATTTTTTTAAGGGCGAACCGTCATTCGTCCTGCCTTTGTCGCATGATTTTTTAATCGCTTAAATTTACTTTTATGGAGAACACAAGCATGAGAAAAAGCTAAACCGGACTTCTGTTTTAGCCATGTTCTATAATATTGCTGCGGGCGTCTCCATCAAAAAAGAGATACAAAGAGCCTTGATAGCATTTGACAGACTCATGATAAAAACGTCTGGAATAACAAGATTCGATAGCGCTAATCCCGGAAATCATAAAGAACAACCATTCTACATGAACAAGAAGATCATGGTTTTACTAAATGACATTGGGTCTTTGTCTCAAAAAACGCCATTTTACCCGGTAATAATATTTATGCTTCGTCTTTTATCCTCGGCGTTGATCCGCGCTCTTCTTGTTTGTTTCAGAATCCATGTATACCGAAGTATTTGTATATATGCGATTTAACAATATAGAGATACATAACCCAATGATCCCGCAAAGAATTAACTCCATTTATTTCTTTCAAATAATTTACTATATAGTTATCCGATAGATCGGTTCTTTTGACAATCTCTTTTATTGTCTTTTTGATATTCCGATAATAAAATTCAGCTCTCTTTTTTTTAAACTTTTCCGGATATACGCTGTAAGGTAATATTGTTTGCCACTTTTTATAAAATAAAATAAGAGAATCGAAATATTGCTTGTTTGGAGAACCTGTCGAAAAATGGTTTATAACAGTGTTATATCCTACATAATTATTGTATTCCTGAGCCACAGACAGACAAAAGTCTATGTCATATAAATGAAACCCGTTAAAAGTCTTGTCGTCGAAAGGATGCTTTGTCCAGACATCTTTCCTGCAAAAAAGAAACATACCGTCCAGTACTGCGACTTTTTTGAAATCGTATCCGAAAGGATTCACTGTCGCGTCGAAAGACAATGAGCCGTCCTTTTGTCGTTGTACATAATAGGAGTAATGAGTAATACCGTCATTCCAATATGGAAATCCCGCAACCGTTCCGGCTCCGGCAAAACCTATAACACCGGTAGCTTTATCCGATGCTCTCGCAATCAAAAGATTTCCCCAATCTTTAGTTTCTATAATCACATCTTCGTGGACAAAGCACAGATATTCGCCTTGAGCCTTTTTCGCTAAAATATTGTAGACGGCGCAGATGCCTTTTTTTTCAATCGTATTGTCGATATATAAAAATTCATGGTCGCAACCTATATTCCTTGCTATATTTTGTTGCAGCTGGTTCCGCCACCATTCATTTATCGAGCATACTATTATACTTATCATAATTTAGATTCTGAATAAAAAAGTATGCAAAAATACACTATTTTAAAAGTATTTGCAATACTGATTCTCTATTTTGTATTATCTTTATGATCCAGTTATGTATAGTAATTTATCGGTCAGCGTCATAATACCCAATTATAATCATTCGCTATACCTGAAGCAGCGGATAGAAAGCATTCTGAACCAGACATGTCAGGATTTTGAATTGATTATACTGGACGATTCCTCCACAGACGATAGCCGTAGTCTCATTGAAGAATATGCCGCTTGTGATAAAGTATCCCATATTGTATTTAATGAAGTTAACTCGGGCTCTACTTTCGTTCAGTGGCAAAGAGGCTTTGATCTGGCCCGTGGAAAATATATCTGGATTGCAGAGAGCGACGATTATTCGGAGCCTGTTTTTTTAGAAAAGATGCTACCTTTGCTTGAGGCGAATCAAGATTGCAATATCGCTTTTTGCTGCTCTTACACGGTTGACGAAAATGGAAATATACTGTCTGACGACTGGGACAGGAATAAGGAAGAACGATATACTGTAAATAAATTTAACGGGAAAGCCTTCGTTAAAGGCAGGATGCTATTTAATAACAGCATTTACAATGCCAGTATGACACTTTTCAGAAAGTCTGTTTTAGATAAGATTGGAAATCAGTATGCAGAGTACAGATATTGTGGCGACTGGTTTTTCTGGAACCGTGTATGTCTGCAAGGCGAAGTTATCAGATACTGTGATAAGCTTAATTATTTCAGACAACATTCAAATAAGGCCACGCCGAGAGCCAAATCGGAGGGATTGATTTTTACTGAAGGTAAATATGTTATTGAAGATCTCTCGCATAATTTACATCTAAGTCCTCTGCAAAGTTCTATCATCAAGGGGCGGTTTTTAAAACGGATTATCGCATCGAAGGACTTTAAGACAGTAGAAGTGAAAAAAGCGGTATTGAAAGAAGTCGAAGACTATTTTAATTGTGGAAGGTTTTCCATTTTCCTTTACGGACTGGATAAGTTATTAAATTTCTCGTCATTGAATATAAGAAAGAACAGGTATCTATGAAGAAGAATAAACCAAAAGTATCTCTTATAATTGCTACATATAATTGGCCGGAGGCTTTATATCTATGTTTGTCCAGTATTGCTTCGCAGACCATTTTGCCGGATGAAATAGTAATTGCCGATGATGGTTCCAAAGAAGCTACAACCACTTGTATACAAGAGAAAAGCAAGAGCTTTCCTTGTCCTGTTGTTCATGTCTGGCACGAAGATATCGGTTTCAGGCTTACGGTTATTCGAAATAAAGCGATTGTAAAAGCAACAGGAGATTATATTATTCAGATTGACGGGGATGTGATTTTGAACAAGCATTTTATCGAAGATCACCTGACAATGGCACAGGAGAATTGTTTTGCCACAGGCAGCCGCATTATGATGACGCGGGAATCAAGCGCCGATCTATTAAACGGGAAATCTATCGCAATCAATCCTTTTACCAAAGGTCTGAGAAATAGACTGAATGCCTGCCGGTCTTCTTTATTGGCAAACTATTTTTGTTTCAGATATAAAAAAGACAGTCCTCATTATATAAAAGGATGTAATATGGCATTCTGGAAGAAAGATCTACTGGCTGTGAATGGTTATAATGAGGATATGACAGGATGGGGGTATGAAGATAATGAAATCGCTACCCGGCTTATAAATTCCGGAATAAGAAAGCAATATCTTAAATTTTATGGGATCGTTTATCATATCCATCATCCTCTTGGCAGTCATGACAGGGAAACGATAAATGCCGATATTTTCGGGGATGCTGTGAAAGAAGGGAGTACTTATTGCAAAAACGGACTGGACAAGTATTTGTAGCATCATCCGGTTATTTACCGGCCACAAGCGGGGGAGTCGAACCCCGCGGGTAAACTCCCGTAATTCGTAACGGTTATAGTTTTTGATATACTTTTATCAGAGCATCCGTACAGTTTTTATCCGAGAATCTTTTTACATATTCAAAACCCTCTTCCACCATTTTTTTGCAGGCCTGTTCGTCATTCAGCAATCTTTTTATCTGGCGAGCCAGTTCATTCTCGTCGTGGGGATCAATATACACGGAATGGGCGCCCCCCGATTCTTCGAGGCATGACCCTGTAGCGCCAATAACAGGAACTCCGGAGTTGAGAGCTTCAATGATGGGTATTCCAAATCCTTCGTAAAAGGATGGATATATAAACAGTCTGGCAGATTGCAATATTGCGGGGAGGTCTGTTAACGGAACCTTGCTTATAAGATGCACGCGGTCCGACAATCCGTTTTCAGATGCGTACTGTAAAACTTTACTTGCATATTCTTTCTGTTTGCCGATAGCTACAAAGTGTATATCCGTAATTTGTTTCAAAGCTTTTACTATCAGCAAGATATTTTTACGCTCTTCTATACTCCCTATTGACAAAAGATATTCGGACGGAAGATTGTATTTGGTTTTTATCTCTTCCTTTTTCATATTGCCGGTTTGCTCTTTGAAAACGGGAAAGCAACCTTGATATACAACTTCTATTTTGGACGGGTCTATGTTATAGAACCTTACAATGTCCCGTTTGGTACATTCGCTGACAGCGATGATCTTGTCCGCCACTTTACACGCGTATTTTGCTTTTATATTATAGATCGTCCGGTCGATCAACGAGTAAAATTCCGGGTATCTCAAAAAAATAAGGTCATGTATGGTGACTATGCTTTTGGTTGCCGCTCTATTTATCTTGAACGGTAACTCGTTACTCAGCCCGTGATAGACGTCTATATGTTCTCTCTCGATATCTTTAACAATGCCCATGGTACGCCAAAATGGTTTGTGAGTATGTTTTAAAGAATAGAGGGTTTCATCTTTGTGCGTATCGTTAATTTTACTTTCATCGTCAAGTTTGGGTATGAAAAGCTTGTAAATATTATCGGGATAATATTTCATCAAATTGGAGATTACAAATCTGCTGTAATTTCCCAGTCCTGTAAAATTAGATACCGCTCGCTTGGCGTCAAATCCAATCCTCATAAAATCAGCATTTTGGTATTAGTCAACATACGGCTTTGCTCCGGGATACTCTTTGGCGTAGGCATTCCAGAATTTCTTGCGATATTCGAATGTTTTTTTCAAGCAGGTTGCCTCGTCAAAATTCCGGGCTTTAGCGTATTCTTTTACGATGAAGCCTATCATTTCGTCGCTTCCCCACAAGCGCCTGAAATTGAAGCAAGCGGTATCAAGATTTATAGGTTTGTCAAATTTCATTCTGTTCAGGTCGACCAAGTAGAATGTATAGGAATCTCCATTTTTTTTATAGAGAATATTTCCGGAAGAATAGTCCAGATGCAATACCTGTTTTTCGTGTAGCAGAGCTGTATATAAGGCAAATTGCTTTAACAGGTTTTCCCGTCCTGCTATTGCTCCATGCTGTAATTCCCGCATCATACCGTCAAATTCTTCATGTTCCGATATATACAAACTGTATTTTAGCAGATTATGTTGTTTCAGTTCCATGTAAGACACGGGGGCGGGAGTACGAAAACCTCTTTTCTTTAGCATAAATGCATACAAATATGAGCGTTTTGCTTTTGACTGTCTGATTGTTGAGTACGCTATCTGATTGATCAACAGTGGTTTTTTGAAAGATTTCACATTCAGTTTCAACCCGTCCACGTCGAATGTCTTGATTATATTACGCCCCGAATAAATAACTTCACCGGATTGCAGGAATGCAAGGGGAAGCCCTTCCATAAAGTCTTCCAGGTGTCTGTAGTCTGCGTTTATAACCATTTTAATTTTTGTCATATATTTTAAAATTCCGATGTGAAATGGAATCTGATATCTTTAAAATCCTGTTGCGCCATCATCAGCACATAGCTTGAGTCGGCAAGGAATACATCCCGTCCATCTTTATCCGCAGCCATGTATTGTGCTTTGCGTTTTTTAAAGTCATCCAGTTGCTGTTTGTTTTCGCTTTCTATCCAGCATGCTTTGTGCAGATTGACAGGTTCCCAACGGCATTGAGCCCCGTATTCGTGCAACAAGCGGTATTGGATAACTTCAAATTGAAGCTGTCCGACTGTGCCTACGATCTTTCTTCCGTTGAACCGGTTTGTAAATAACTGGGCAACTCCTTCATCCATCAATTGGTCGACGCCTTTTTGCAATTGTTTGGTCTTCATCGGGTCGGCGTTTTCAATATATTTAAACATTTCGGGAGAGAAGCTTGGCAAGCCTTTGAAGTGCAAATCTTCGCCTGACGTCAGTGTATCCCCGATTTTGAAGTTTCCCGTATCGGGAAGCCCTATAATGTCTCCGGCGTATGCCTCGTCCACAGTTTCCTTTTTCTGCGCCATGAAAGCAGTCGGCGAGGAGAATTTCAATTGTCGGTTCAGGCGCACATGCCTGTAATTTACATTGCGTTCAAATTTGCCGGAACAGATTTTCACGAATGCTATACACGAGCGGTGATTGGGATCCATATTTGCATGTATCTTGAATATGAATCCGGTAAAAGTTTTTTCCAAAGGATCCACCTCGCGTTCAATAGCTTCTACAGGGCGGGGAGATGGCGCTATTTTTACAAAGCAATCCAATAATTCCCTTACTCCGAAATTATTCAGGGCAGAGCCAAAAAATACGGGCGCAATCAGTCCTTTCAGATAAGTATTTATATTGAATTCCGGGTATACGCCGTTTATGAGTTCCAAGTCTTCCCTCAATTTCGTTGCGAGGGTATTTCCTGTGTGTTTTTCCAGCTCGGGGCTGTTTATATCCTTGAATCCGATTGATTCGGTTACAGTTTGTTTGCCGGGCGTATATAGATCCAGTTTTTTCTGATAGATATTGTAAACGCCTTTGAACCGTTGTCCGCTATCTATCGGCCAGCTTAACGGGCGCACGCCTATTTTTAGTTCCTCCTCAAGTTCGTCGAGCAGATCGAAAGGATCTCGTCCTTCCCTGTCCATTTTATTCACAAATATCATTACCGGGGTGTGGCGCATACGGCAAACTTCCATTAGTTTGCGTGTTTGGGCTTCCACTCCTTTGGCCGAGTCTACTACGATGATAACGCTGTCTACGGCGGTGAGGGTACGGTAGGTATCTTCGGCAAAATCCTGGTGGCCGGGAGTATCCAGGATATTTATTTTATAGCCTTCATACTCGAATCCCATAACGGATGTGGCAACGGAAATACCCCGTTGTTTCTCTATTTCCATCCAGTCCGAGGTGGCGGTTTTCTTTATTTTGTTTGATTTTACAGCTCCTGCCACATGTATCGCCCCTCCAAATAATAATAATTTCTCGGTAAGGGTTGTTTTTCCCGCATCAGGATGGCTGATAATGGCAAAGGTACGCCTCTTGTGAATTTCTTTTTCCGGTTCCATTGATTACTTTCTAAAGGCCTCAGGCCTGTTTGTCGCCCATCCAGGCATAATAACGATTGCCAATGATGTCTTTTAAAATACATTCTTTAAAGTGCAAAAGTAATAAAAAAAAGCGAAGGCAAATATCCATTGTTGCCGGATTGAAGTTATTTATACTTTACGCGGCATGCTTTTGTGTAAAAATGACAGATTAAACACATCCCGCAAGAGCGTCTTGATGCGCCGGTACGTCAAGTATTGGCAGACGGAGAAATAGCCAATGATGCTTTGATCGCTTTGCAGACAGGATGAAATAAAGGACGGGTGATCTTGATTTTTGTTACACGCGCTTGCAAATCGAAGAATTTCATGTAAGTTTGTAGCCTGATTTATTTTTACGTATGCAATTTGCTTTTTCGTCATATCTTCTGTAGACAGCGACGCCAAAAAAGGCTGCTGTGTTGAATAAAGCATTGATAGAATACGTCAAAGCAAGGAGATTTACAGGAAGCGGAGAAAGCATACAGGGAATTGCAAGAGATACTATCCCGTTATAAAGGGACGGAAAAATATGAAGAATTTCGGTCTGCGTATGGCAATTATATGCAGGATGAAGTATTGACTAACTGATAAATAAAAAGAAACCAACATATATCTATCCCTATGTCCGAGAATATTTTAAATGCGGAAGAATCGAAAAAGAGCCTCAATTTCATAGAGGCGGCAGTGGAAAACGACCTTGCGACAGGTAAAAATGACAGCCGTGTCCAGACCCGTTTCCCGCCCGAACCGAACGGTTATCTGCATATAGGCCATGCAAAAGCTATCTGCATAGACTTTGGCATTGCTAAAGAGTACGGAGGTATTTGCAATCTTCGTTTCGATGATACCAATCCCGTGAAAGAAGACATGGAGTATGTGGATTCCATTATGGAAGATATAAAATGGCTGGGATACGATTGGGCGAATGTTTACTATGCGTCCGATTATTTTGATAAATTATGGGACTTTGCCGTTCAGCTGATAAAGGAAGGCAAGGCTTACGTAGATGAACAGTCGGCAGAAGAGATAGCCAGGCAAAAAGGCACTCCTACACAATCCGGGATAAACAGCCCTTACCGCGGCCGCCCGATAGAAGAAAACCTCGATCTGTTTACCAAAATGAATGAAGGAGTATTTGAAGAAGGCAGTATGGTGCTTCGCGCCAAAATAGACATGGCGTCATCAAACATGCATTTCCGCGACCCCATCATATACCGCATTATCAAGCATCCGCACCATCGTACGGGAACTGCATGGCAGGCTTATCCGATGTACGATTTTGCCCATGGGCAGTGCGATTACTTCGAAGGGGTGACACACTCTATTTGCACTCTTGAGTTTGAAGTACACCGTCCGCTGTACGACTGGTTTATAGACCAGCTTGCCACAAACAGTTACCGGCCGCATCAATATGAGTTCAACAAATTGCAATTTACTTATACTTTGTTGAGTAAACGCAATTTGCGACGCATGGTAGAAGAGAAAATACTTACAGGCTGGGATGATCCGCGTATGCCGACCCTTAACGGATTTCGTCGCAGGGGTTATACGCCGGAAGCTATCCACAACTTTATCGACAGGATAGGCTATACAAAATATGACGGCGTAAACGATATAGGTCTGTTGGAATACGCCGTGCGCGAAGATTTGAACAAGAAGGTTATACGTGTGTCGGCCGTTCTCGACCCGGTGAAACTGATCATTGTCAACTATCCGGAAGGCAAGACCGAAGTGATGGAAGCTCAAAACAATCCGGAGGATGAAAATTCGGGAAGCCACAATGTGGTATTCTCCCGTGAGTTGTTTATCGAGAGGGACGATTTTATGGAAGATGCTCCAAAAAAATATTTCCGCCTGACTCCGGGCAATGAAGTACGTCTCAAAAATGCCTATATAATAAAATGTACAGGCTATAAGAAAGACAGGGACGGTAATGTAACGGAAGTATATGCCGAATACGACGCCCGTACCAGGAGCGGGATGCCTGAGAGCGGTCGCAAAGTGAAAGGTACCATCCACTGGGTGTCTGTCGAAGACTGTTTCGATGCTGAAGTACGCCTTTATGACCGCCTGTTCATAGTAGAAAATCCTGCTGACGACAGGAGGGATCTGACCGAGTTGTTGAATCCCGATTCGTTGAAAGCGCTTACAGGCTGCAAGATGGAATCTTTCCTGAAAGATGCTAAAGTCGGCGATAAGTTCCAGTTTCAACGCACAGGCTATTTCTGTGTCGATAAAGACAGTACGGAAGACAAGATGGTATTTAACCGTACTGTTTCGCTCAAAGATTCATGGGCCAAGGCGAAAGGTAAATAATATCTTTGTCTATAATAAATGCCAAATCTCGTGGAGATTTCACGTTGTTTGTTTGTGAATCTTTCGCGTTGTTCATTTTTTTACCGATATGCAAGGTCAGAACTCCTGACGCGGTAAAGTTTTAATTGCTTTTAATGAATGATTTATAAAAACAATACCCCGAGCTGATATTGTCGTGATCTTGACAGGTTTAATATCGCAATATGCTTTGTATA
>JAISSD010000148.1 GCA_031273295.1 Prevotella sp. | reverse complement strand
CTTGATTTCCTGCACAAGGAAGACGCTTCCCTGTTCGAGGTTCGCAACTCAGCCGCAGTTTACAATACAGGGGCGGACTATCCGCTTGATGAACCGGCTGTACGGGAGTCTTTTCCCTATACATTCTATGTCTCGCGTGAGAATACGGCTTTTGGCGTTCCCGCCAGGGGCTACGATACGGTATATTGTTATCCCCGAAATGTTCTCCATGAATTTACCTTCATGGTCTACGGCGTGGACGGCGCAAAGAACGTCGGCTCGTCAAGCGGCTCTATCTCCGGCATATCTGCCTCATACTTTCCTGCGTCCGGCACTATCTCAGGCAGTCCGTCTACCGTCATTTTTCGCCGCGCCCTGGCAATAGAGAACGGTTGCGCTCCCGAACCCGCGTTATCATGGAACAGATCCGATTCTGTCCAGCTTGTTCCCTGTTCGGATTGGGGATTCATCCCTGTTCATCCATTATGGTTTCCGGACGGATATATGAACCAGGTTACCGGATGGCGCGGCGACTGGATTATCGGAGCTTTCTCCGTGTTCGGCGTTCCCGACGGCGAAGATATCCGCAACGTTCTGACCGTGGAGTGTTTCTCGAAAGCGCATTATAATTATACCGCCTCGTGGGGTTACTGGAAGGGGGAGTGGGAGGAAACCGTCCGTCGCCAGATTATGGGCGCGCTGGGTTATTTCGACGGGAGTCCAGCCGGGGCGGCCAAGGGGTCGCTTGAGGTTCAAACGGCATGGCGCAAGCATAATGGCGGTTTCGACATCATCCTCTATAACGACGGGCGTCTGGTGATTCCGCCCGACGTTGGATTGAATGTGAAGGTACCTGGCTGGGACGGGCGAACCGTACCGCTAAACTGAGAATATAAATAACGGCGCATAAAAACGAATGAAAACGAAAACGAGAATGAGAATATCCAGTATCCACCTGTTAAAGGAAGAAAGGAGGTAAAATGACAGAAAACACAAGTTGCACAACAGACGGTTAATACGCAAGTTGCCGCGCCGTCTCTTGCGCCCGGCGCCTTTTTACGGGAGCAAGTTGCGGACAATTATTTTTTTAATTTATTAAAATCCAAATTTAAAATTTAAAATTTATGAAACGATTTATTCATTCGACCCGTTCGGGTCTGTTCGCCGCCCTTGCCGGCGGCCTCGCCGTATTTTCCGGTTGCCAGAATACGGAGGAGATTGCATCCCTGTCCGATCCTCTGACAAATGTAACATTTGCAGCCCGGACCAATCGCAGTTTATCTACCCGCGCCGCCGAAACCACGACGGGCGACGTAGCCACTTTTAACGCGTTCGGCATCTGGAGCGAAAACTCCGAGCCGCTAGTCAACCTTGCTCCTGCCTCCGTATCGGGCGGGAACAGTAATTGGACATACGACCCGAAACAATACTGGCCTGGCCTGGGTACAATAGACTTCTTTGCTTACTCGCCCGACGCAGCCGACGGGGTTATCGCCAAATATAGCAGTTCCGACTATTCCGATATGAGCATCGCGTACACGGTTCCCGATATTGACGACCAGGAAGACTTGCTCGTCGCCGTCAAGCCAGGAGTGAGCTGTACCAGGCCAGAGGTGGTGACTCTGACTTTCCATCATGCACTCAGCCGCATTCAACTAAAAGCGCGTCCCGCTTCGTCCGGGACGACATACAATGTTCACGGCGCGGCGTTTATAAACCTGAGCAATAGCGGTACACTGGAGCTGAACTCCACAGACATTCCCGCTTCGGACGGATTCGTCTACAGCGATGATGCCGCAGGCACGCCTCTGGTGTTGTGGACCGGTCAGAATACCGCCGAGACCGATTACGGTTTCGACTTCGACCCAAAGGTGGTAGTCTCCGGCTCTGACTATTCGGATATTATTACGGGTGACGAATCGTTGCTTGTTCTGCCCCAGACTACCGTCCTTGGCGAACGCATTGCAATTGCGGACGAAGCTGACGCGGTAGATCCGATTGACGGCAAGTTCTACGTGAAGATCGTGTATTCTTCTACTGACGCGCCGGAAGATGTGCTGGTGAAATACTTCGCCGTCAGGGAGCCGCTCAACCCTGCGTTGAACAAGCCTTTGACATTCGAGATCGGCAGAAGTTACACATTTGTTGTAGATCTGTCGGGTAGCGACTATATTAATTTTGCTGACGTCGAGGTGACCGGGTTCGACAATGCTTTCGGCGAAGACCTGCCCGATACAGATATCAATGAAGATCCCGACCCGGCCGAGGCGGCCTCCTATACGCCCAAGGCTCACAAAGGCTTTGCGGGTTCCAATATCTATTGGGACGATACAAATAAAAGGCTGACCTTCGACGATGTGGATGTGACCACGCACAAGAATTACCAGGGCCTGTATTTTAAATGGGGTTCCCTGATCGGTATTTCTCCCTCCGGTGATTGGGGCGGCGCTACCGTGCTTTACTCTCCTGGTGGTATCAACGGGATGTACATATCCACTACCGCCTCGGCTTTGGTATCCGGTGGTACATGGACAAACATCGCTGTTGGCGACGCTACCAACTTCTCTACCACTCCTATCAACGGAGTAACTGATTACCGTACCAATGGCTACGTGTCGTTCCTGAACGATACTTACAAGGGCGACATATGCGCTTATCTCAGTGGTCGTCCGGGTGTTCCTGCCGGTTACTGGCGTCTGCCTGTTTCCGCCGACTTCGAGCCTGATACCTTCCCTAATCCATTCACCAGTCCCGGGCAATATACCATTGAGCTGGGCGGGCTTGGCACATGGCCTGCATCTGCCGGCACATCCAACAAGACCGACGGTACTTTCGAAGTAGTAAACGGTTATACTCTGACCTACGGTGGATCATCGACCGTCTTTTTCCCCGCTTCGGGCAACCGGAACGGCTCGGCTGGTGCATTGAGCAATCTCGGCGTGAACGGCTATGCATGGAGTTCGTCGGCCGATGCTGCGAATGGCCGCAGCCTGGGCTTCGATGGCACGACCGTTAACCCGGCGGTTAGCGACAATCGTGCGTTCGGCTTTCCTGCCCGTTGCGTCAAGAAATAAAAAAGCGGGCGCGAAGCGCGTGCGTATTCGTCTATTTGACAATTTGACTATTGCCTGCCTTGCGTAGCGGGCAGGCTCCCTCTCAGCCGTAGGGGTCAATACCGCCGTAAGGCGGTCGACGAAATTTTTTTTTCGAAAATTATCGATTATGCATATAACGGCGCGCTTCCCCGTTAAAATTGAATAAATTCACTGATAAATCCGTAACAGACTATGACCGTCAACGAAAAATTATCCCTGTGTAGCGATGGCTTCCTTCATTTGTTCAAGGAGGGCGTCTTCTGGATTGGCTATGAAATGTCAGCCTATCTTCTCTGCCTTGTCCGTCCGTTGCAAACCACCAAAAAGCCGGTAAAAGTTGCCGGTATGGAGGTTGTGAGAGTTGGATTTCCCCAGACTTCGCTTGAAGGCTTTCTCGAACGTTTCAGGGTGTGCGAACGTACAGAGAGTTACATCCGTGCCGAACCGTCCGAAATTGTGGGCGAAGCCGTTTTTGAACAATGGAAACAGGAATTGCCCGCCTATGCGCCCAAATGTGTCGCGATTGTGGAAAACGAGACTCCGGCTGTTGCCCCGATTCCTTCTATGGCTTTGTCTGCGTTTACTCCCGACGCCTTGTACAAACGTGTGCGAGAGTTCCGCCTGTCTGCCGCCACGCCAATGGAGTGCATGCGTTTTGTCGAGGAACTTCAAAAAGGAATGTGATCGCCATGGCTACTTACGACCGTCTTCCCGTATACAAGGAATGCTACGATTTGCTGCTGCTGCTTTTTCAGTTCTGCGGCATGATGCAGCGGGAATACCGCTACACCCTGGGCGAGGCTTTGAAAAAGGAGTTGATCGCATTGATTACGGACATCTTCCGCGCCAATTGCAGCTACCGCAAAAAGGAGCTGCTTGCCGGCGCCCGTGAACACGTGGAAGTGACGCGCCTGCTTATACGGCTGTGCCACGACCTGAAACAGCTTCCGCTGAAAACCTACGCTTTGGCAAGCGACCGGATAGAAAATATCAGCAAGCAGCTTACGGCTTGGGAAAGAAGTTGCAAGGATCAATGAATGACGGAAACGACTGTAAAAACCGGATCGTTACAGAAAATACTGTCACGGGCGCAAAAGAATGGGTGGGAGTTCCGGCAGGGAAAGGCTTTTGTCTTGTCTGCCGGAAGAGGCCCGTTAAATTCAGCAGGCCGCCCGGCTTTGTTGCCGGGTTATGTCACAAGGCGCCTGCATTGATTTCCCCGCTTCGGGCAACCGGAACAACTCGACTGGTGCATTGAACAATCTCGGCGTGAACGGCTATGCATGGAGTTCGTCGGCCGATGCTGCGAATGGCCGCAACCTGAACTTCAATGGCACGACCGTTAACCCGGCGAATAGCAACAATCGTGCGAACGGCTTTCCTGCCCGTTGCGTCAAGAACTTAACAAAATCGGCCCGTGTGTGTCCTGCCGGAGAGCCATGTACTTTCCGGCAGGATTTTTTTTATACCGACCCCTGTATACGGGGAATTTTTGTATCTTCGTACAGGGAAAAGAAATGATGCGTTTGAATATCGGGGAAGAAGTTGCTACCGAGGTTGTTTTGTCAAGAAAATTAGGTGGAAACGAGGTTAAAAACAATGTCGCCCGTTTTTTTTAAATCCTGCAGGGATGTATATTGGGAGCGCCATTTCTGGTATCGTGGCGGGTTTTGGAGTACAAAAACCTCATTTTTACCTGATTTTTTCCAACAGAACAACCTCAGTAGAGCAATGGAATATCATATAGTCCTCCAACCTCATTAAAAATAAAGAATATGGAAGTAGAATACAATAATTTACACACGCATTTTGTTTTTACAACATTGAACAGAATGCCGCTTGTTTTTAATATAAACCAAATCATATTCAGTACTTATGGGCGATAACTTTGCCGTCAGCAAGGATAAGTTGCTCGAAGAGCTGTTCACGGCTTACTTCGACGCCCGCCTGCGCAAGCGGAACAAGCACAGCCAGCTCAACTTCGAGATCAACAGCGAGCGCCTGCTGGTAGAACTGCGCGACGACATCTTCAACCGCCGCTATACGGTCAGCCCCGGCATCTGCTTTATCGTGGACGAGCCTGTCAAGCGCGAGATATTCGCCGCCGACTTCCGCGATCGCGTCGTGCACCACTTACTGTACAACTATCTCAGTCCCGTCTTCGAGAATATCTTCATCGACGACAGCTACAGTTGCCGCAAGAATAAGGGTACAAGCTACGGTATCGACCGGGTATACTCCTTTATCCGCGAATGTAGCCGGAACTATACGGCGGACTGCTACGTCCTCAAGCTCGACATCGAGGGTTATTTTATGGCGATGGACAAGGGCATACTGCTGCGCAGGCTGGAAGAATTTGTTCATGGTTCCATAAAGGCAAACAACGGCCGTAACCCGTTCGGAACCGATCCGGAACTGCTCTTTTACCTTTCGGAAACCCTTTTGTCGGACGATGCGGCGGGGCATTGTACCGTGCGTGGACGGCGCAGCGACTGGGACGGACTTCCTCCCGCCAAGAGCCTGTTCCATGCGCGCGAGGGTTGCGGGCTTCCTATCGGCAACCTGACCTCGCAACTGTTTTCGAATGTGTATCTCCACCCTTTGGATACTTATGTACGCGATACGCTTGGTATAGCGTATTACGGGCGTTACGTGGACGACTTTATACTGGTGCATCCCGACCATGACGAACTGAAAGCCGCCATCGCTAAAATAAGCGCTTTCCTCGACAAAGAATTGCGTCTGAGACTGCATCCCCGCAAGATATGGTTACAGCATTACAGCAAGGGCGTCAATTTCCTGGGGGCTACCGTCAAGCCGCACCGCTGTTATGCTTCGCACCGCGCCTGCAAGAACTTTGTTCGCTGCGTCGCCTACTGGAATTTCAGACTGGGCAAAGGGGAGCTATTGATCCCGGAACTGAAAAAGATGCGATCCGAGATCAACTCCCATCTCGGAGCGCTGACCAGGTACGCAAGCTATAACATCCGCAAGCGGATATTGCTGGACAGGCGAAACCTGTTTTTCAAATACGCCTATCTGGAAAAGGGGCTAAAGAGGATCATATTGAAGAAAAAGGCGTTGACGCCGTGAACAGGCTCCCTGTTTCGATCCATAAAGCGCATACGGACAAGACACTACTTACATTTTTTTCAAGCGCTTTTAATAGCAATTCTACATTTTTTCCAATGACTTTCAAAATATAATCAACATTTTTTTTAAGCTCCTGTACTTTATTTGTTTATAATTCAATTTAATAAAGGTTTATTCGGCGTCCATTGCAAGGCGGAAACCTCTCCACTCGTTTATAGTTGCTGTTGGACGGCTTTTGACTGCAATCTTTTCCTTGTATTCACAAGACATATTGCTTCCGCGATAAACAGAATATTTTCCGGAAGTTACAACAGGATTGGTCGCATCATGTATGGTTTGGGAAAAAAGCGTATTTTATTTCGAGCGTCTTGCAAACAGGAGGGGACAAAGGACGTGCGGTACTGATTTTTATCGCACGCCCTTGTAAATCGAGGAATTTCATGTAAGTTTGTCTTTCCTGTAAATGAATGGAAATATGAACGGAACAACATACGACTGTATTGTAATAGGAGGGGGCATAAGCGGCATATCGTTTGCTCATTATATGCACACGATCAACAAAAGAGTTTTGATCATAGAGAAGGACAGGAATACGGGGGGGCGGATACAGAGCTTGTTTTCGGAACAATACCCGCATTATTGGAGGGAGTTTGGCGCACATACCTGTTACAATTCATATACCCGCCTATTGTCGATTGTAAAAGAAATCAAGCGCACAGATTTGATCAGACCCCTGGGCAAGGGTAGTTATATGACGTATTCGGACGGACAAATAAAAAAGATGTTCGCGGAAATGTCCATCCCTTCTTTAATTCTGAACGGGCCTAAAATCTTCTTTGTATCAAAGAACGGAAAAACCGTAAAAGAACATTTCAGCAGAATAGTTGGCGCATCCAATTACAACAGGTTGTTTTCCAGCCTGTTCAGGGCTGTAATCTCCCAAAACGCGGACGATTATCCCGCCGAATTGTTCCTAAAGCGCCGGAACAACAGATATAAAGAGTTTCCGCGTAAATATACTTTTAAAAAAGGATTGTCATCGTTCCTGGATTCTATTGTGGAAAATGATAACCTCCAAATAGAAAAATCATCAGAAGTAACAGATATACAACACAATAGGAATGGATATAGAATAACTGCCGAAGGAAAAACATTCAATGCCTCCAATATAGCGATAGCCACAGATCCGCAAACAGCTTCGCGGCTGGTTAAAGAGATGGAAGCGCCTTTGTCGGCGCTGCTGGCGTCGGCGCCTTTGTTCCGTTCCGAATCATTGAATGTGATTGTGCCAAAGGATAAGCCGGCAACAGGAAATGTTGCGGGGATAATATCTGTTTCCGGCGATTTTCTTTCTGCCGTCTCCCGCGATTTGGTTGAAGATGAAAAACTAAGGAGTTTTACGTTCCATTTTGAAAACGGAAAGAAAGACGAAGGCGGAAAATTCGACGTCGTATGCAAAGTATTGGGCATTTCCCCCAGTGATATACTGGAATGGAAAACGGCAAGGCATACGTTGCCTTCGTTGCGTATGCCGCACCTGGATATGGCAGGACAGGTGGAAACGGTAAAGAAATCGAATGATGTTTATATTCTCGGAAACTATTTTTACGGATTATCCATGGAAGATTGCGTTAACCGCTCTTTTCATGAATTCGAAAGATTCAGGCAACGGGACATGCGCAAATAAAAAAGGTCGCTTGATATATTCAAACAACCTGTATCCGAGCCCCTTGTCGGATTCGAACCAACGACCCCGAGATTACAAATCACGTGCTCTGGCCAGCTGAGCTAAAGAGGCGGATGGGTAAGCTGACTATATCGCGTCGCTACAACCGACGACCCTTGCTGCGATCAAACCCTGGGGGATTAACCGGGAGCTGACCGTATAGGACTTACCCGCGACAAAAGTAGGTAAATTTTTCATATCCACAAAATGTGAATTCGATTTTTTCCTTTGATTTCCTTTTACTACATTTGTATTTGAAGTTTCTTACGGAAAAAGAACTTAGGTATCAGAGACTTATAAATTGACTTTTTGCGCAAAAAACATTAAAAAAAATAAACATAACATGAAAGTAACGGATCGTTTTATCAAATATGTAAAATTTGATACGGAATCGAACACGGAAACAGGCATAACCCCCAGTACCCCGGGACAGATGATCCTGGCCCGGGAAATAGAAAAGGAACTCCGCGAAACGGGATTGGAAGACATTACACTGGACGACAATGCCTGTCTGATGGCAACCCTTCCGGCCAATACGGATAAAGAAATTCCTGCAATCGGGTTTATAGCCCATTTGGATACAAGTCCCGACCTGACCGGAAAAAACGTCAAACCGCGTATTGTGAAAAATTACGATGGAAAGGATATAATATTAAACAGGGAAAACAACATTGTATTATCCCCTGTCGATTTTCCGGAAATGCTTGATTATAAAGGGCAAGACCTGATAGTAACAGATGGAACCACATTACTGGGCGCCGACGACAAAGCCGGAATAGCCGAAATCATTACCGCTATAAAATACCTTCAGGAACATCCTGAGATCAAACACGGTAAAATCCGCACAGGATTCAATCCCGACGAGGAAATCGGACAGGGAGCCCACAAGTTTGATGTGGAAAAATTCGGTTGCGAATGGGCTTATACAATAGATGGCGGCCCTGTCGGGGAGCTGGAATACGAAAATTTCAATGCCGCCGGAGTGAAAATAAATATACAGGGCAGGAGCGTACACCCCGGATATGCCAAAGATAAAATGGTCAATGCCTTGATTGTGGCCAACAAGCTGATTTCATTACTGCCGGCAAGCGACAGGCCGGAACATACTGCGGGTTATGAAGGATTTTTCCATCTTACAACTGTTTCGGGTACGGTGGATTCGGCTACAGTCAATTACATTATCCGCGACCACGACCGTGATTTGTTTGAAAAACGCAAACGCTTGATGATCGAGGCTGTAGATTTCATCAACAAGCTATATCCGAATAGTACTACTGTCGATATTAAAGACCAGTATTACAATATGCGTGAAAAAGTAGAACCTGTGATACATATTGTAGATCTGGCTTTCGAAGCGATGCAGGCGGTAGGCGTTACCCCGATTGTGAAACCGATACGCGGAGGTACGGACGGCGCGCAGCTTTCTTTTAAAGGATTGCCATGCCCGAATGTCTTTGCCGGGGGACACAATTTTCACGGGCGTTACGAGTTTATTCCTGTACGGTCAATGGAAAAAGCAGTAGAGGTAATTGTAAAAATTGCCGAACTGGCGGCTAGCAAATAATTCAGTCAACACTTAAAATATAAAAGCAAATATGAAAAAAACACCTTTCACGGATATCCACATTGCTCTGGGAGCAAAGATGCATGAGTTTGCAGGCTATAATATGCCTGTCGAGTACTCCGGTATAATTGACGAACACATGACTGTTTGTACAGGAGCAGGCGTATTCGATGTTTCGCACATGGGAGAAATATGGGTTAAAGGTCCTCGCGCCGAAGCTTTTCTGCGCAGGATAATGAGTAACGACGTGGCTTCCCTTGAAACGGGAAGAGCGCAGTATTCCGCCATTATAAACGATCAGGGGGGGATTGTGGATGATGTGATCGTATATCATTACGAGCCTGAAAAATATATGCTGGTAGTGAATGCCTCGAATATCGAAAAGGATTGGAAGTGGTTTACAGAGCACAATGATGAATTCGCGGACCTGGAAAATTCTTCCGACAAAATTGCGCAGTTAGCCATACAAGGCCCCAAGGCTTTGGCCACACTGCAAAAACTGACCCGGATTGATTTGACTAAAATCCCTTACTATTCGTTTGCAATAGGCAGTCTGAAAGGTTCCGGGCTTGATAATGTCATCATTTCCAATACAGGGTACACCGGCGCGGGCGGGTTCGAGATCTATTTTTACCCGCAATATGGCGCGGATATATGGGACGCCTTGTTTAAAGCAGGGAAAGAGTTTGGAATCAAGCCTGTCGGATTGGGTGCGCGGGATACTTTACGCCTCGAAATGGGATTCTGTCTGTACGGGAATGATTTGGACGATACAACGTCGCCTGTTGAGGCCGGATTGGGTTGGATCACCAAATTCACGGATGGCAGAAATTTCACTGCCCGCACCATATTGGAAAAACAGAAGAAAGACGGCGTCAGCCGCAAGCTATGCGGTTTCCGTATGTTGGAGAAAGGAATTCCCCGTCATGGCTATGACATGGTAAATGACAAAGGCGAAAAAATAGGAGTAGTGACTTCGGGTACGATGTCTCCTACAGCCAGAATCGGAGTGGGACTTGGTTATGTCAAGCCCGAATACGCCGCATTGGGTACGCCTGTCTTTATCAGGGTGCGCGATAAAAATCTGAAAGCGGAAGTAGCGAAGCCTCCTTTCAGAAAGCTGTAATAATACACGGAGAGGGACTCCAAATGGAACCCCTCTCCGTATCAAATCCTTTAAAATTATTTTTTATCGGCTTTTTTGTCTTTTGAACAGCATTTCTTGTCTGTTTTGGTACATTCTTTTTTGTCCTTGGCGGTCTTTTTATCTTTAGCCGCTTCCTTTTTGTCTTTTGAACACTCGGTTTTGGATTTGCAACACTCTTTTTTGGGAGTAGCGTCCTGGGCCATAACACTTGTTGACGCTACAAAAGCAATACACAAGGCAGCTGACAGTATAAGTTTTTTCATCTCTTTCTTTTTTTAATTGTTTGATTAAACATTCGATTGGTTATGTGCAAATATAAACGCTATTTGGGACAGAACAGCATTAATTAAAGTTAATATATTCGACTGTATATATAATCATTCTAAATCAATATTCGAATTTGCCGTATTCACTTTCTATGACCAGCTCTGTTTTAGCCGATTTTTCTACATAACCAACTATTTGCGCATCAATGTTGTATGATTTGGATATATCGATTATTTCCTGCGCATATTCCCGTGAAAGATAGATCTCCATGCGGTGTCCCATATTGAATACCTTGTACATTTCTTTCCAGCTTGTGCCGGACTGTTCTTGTACAAGCTTGAACAGAGGCGGAACCGGAAACATATTGTTCTTTATAATCTTCACGTTATCAACAAAATGCAGCGCCTTTGTCTGCGCTCCACCGGAACAATGTACCATGCCGTGAATCGCAGGTCTTAGTTTTTCCAGTATCTGCCTGATCACCGGGGCATAGGTGCGGGTAGGAGAGAGTACCAGCTTTCCGGCGTCGATATCCAATCCTTCTATCTTGTCGGTCAGCCTCATATTTCCCGAATATACCAAATTCAAAGGTATGGAAGCATCATAGCTTTCCGGATATTTGACAGCCAGGTATTTGGCAAATACGTCGTGGCGGGCGGACGTAAGCCCGTTGCTACCCATACCGCTGTTATATTCTTTTTCGTAAGTTGCCTGTCCGCTGGAAGATAACCCCACGATAACATCTCCGCTCCGTATATTGTCGTTCGATATTATATCCGAACGCTTCATCCGGCAGGTAACCGTGCTGTCTACAATGATGGTGCGAACCAGATCGCCGACATCGGCTGTTTCACCGCCTGTGGGATAAATATTTACTCCTAACCGGGATAGCTCTTCGCACAAGTCGTTAGTGCCGTTTATGATAGCAGAAATAACTTCGCCCGGAACCAGCATTTTGTTCCTTCCAATTGTCGACGAAAGCAGTATATTATCTGTAGCTCCGACACAAAGCAGGTCATCGATATTCATGATCAGGGCGTCTTGCGCAATGCCTTTCCATACGGATATATCGCCGGTTTCTTTCCAGTACATATAGGCAAGAGACGATTTGGTACCTGCCCCGTCGGCATGCATTATATTGCAATATTCGGGATCGCCGCCCAATATATCCGGGATTATCTTGCAAAAGGCTTTGGGAAATATTCCTTTATCAATGTTCTTTATGGCATTGTGCACATCTTCTTTCGAGGCGGAAACCCCTCGCCGGTTGTATCGTTGGTCGCTCATGTTGTTATTGATGAATTTATTCGATGACAAAGTTAGTAAAATCAGGCTGATTTATAAAACAGGGTTTTTAAAAAGCAAACAGCCTGTAGACAAGTTTTACCACAGGCTGTTTGTTATTATGCATCGCGTCCGAATTAATAGTCTTTTACTTCCCAGCCCAAAGCGCTGGCTCCAAGTACGGCGGCGTCACTTTCCTTTAGTTCCGACATCAACAGTTTGATTTTGTTGCGGAAGATAGGAAGCATATTTTCTTCCATGTGCTTGCGAACAGGGTCAAAGACAAGCTTTCCGGCTTTGGTCAGTCCGCCAAACAGAATAATGGCTTCCGGACTGGAGAATGCAACGAAATCGGCAAATGATTCTCCCAGTATCTGTCCTGTATATTCAAATATTTCTTTAGCCAGTTTGTCTCCTTTTACCGCGGCGTCATATACATCTTTTGATGTAATTTCATCGATGGTCAATTCACGCAATACGCTTGAGTCCTTTCTGGTTTGCAGATACTCTTTGGCTGTACGGGCTACGCCTGTTGCCGAACTGTATGTTTCGAGGCACCCTTTTTTACCGCAACCGCATATGCGTCCTTCACGAATCGCTGTTGTATGCCCCAATTCTCCGGCAAAACCATCGTGGCCGTATACTAACTGGCCGTTTACGACAATACCGCTGCCTACGCCTGTTCCTAATGTAATAACAATAAAATCTTTCATCCCGCGTGCAGCGCCGTAAGTCATTTCGCCGATAGCGGCGGCATTTGCGTCATTTGTAAGAGAAACGGGAACATTTAATTTGTCGGTAAGCATTTGAGCCAATGGAATTACGCCTTTCCATGGCAGATTAGGCGCAAATTCGATACAACCTGTGAAAAAATTACCATTCGGCGCACCGACTCCAATACCTTTGATGTTTCCGGAACCTCCGACCTGGTCTATTATTTCCTGAACACCGACCGACAAGAGATCTACGTAATCGTTGATTTCCTTATAAGCGCCTGTTTTTATAGATCCCTGATTTATGATATGCCCGCGCTTGTCGACCACGCCAAAAACAGAGTTAGTTCCACCGATATCGATTCCAATAGCATATGGTTTTTCCATGATTTATATATGTTAAATTCTACAATGAAATTATCTTTTTTAATAATGTGCACAAATATAATTAATTCCGCGATAAAATATGATATTCGGAAATGAATAATGAAATTTTTCTTTAGTTAAAAAGACGATATTTACGAGCGTTTCAAGTATATATCCAGTACCTTGTTTGCTGCAACGAATGAACTCATTTGTGAATTTAGCACTTGTTCTTCACAAAATCTCAATTCTTTTTGTACTTCAGGGTCTTTATAGAAATTGTTTTTCAATCTTTCGTTGATCGTTTCATACATCCAGAATCTGGACTGGGAGTTGCGTCTATGCTCAAAATAGCCGTTTTTCTTGACAAAACCGATATATTCGTCTATCATATTCCATACCTCGTCGATGCCTGTTTCATAATAGCCCGAATATGTCAAGACTTTAGGTTCCCAGCCCGATTCGGGCAAAGGAAACAGATGTAATGCGTTTCGAAAATGAGATTGAGCCAAACGGGCTTTCTCTATATTGTTTCCATCGGCTTTGTTTATAACAATGCCGTCGGCCATTTCCATGATCCCGCGTTTGATGCCTTGCAGTTCGTCGCCGGTTCCGGCCAGTTGTATCAATAAAAAGAAATCAACCATCGAATGTACAGCCGTTTCAGATTGTCCGACGCCAACCGTTTCCACAATAATACGATCAAATCCGGCCGCTTCGCACAAAATAATTGTTTCCCGGGTTTTGCGGGCGACGCCGCCAAGCGAGCCTGCGGAAGGAGAGGGGCGAATGAATGCCCTTTTTTCAACAGACAAGCGTTCCATACGCGTTTTATCTCCAAGAATGCTGCCTTTGGTGAGTTCGCTGGATGGATCTATGGCTAATACCGCTACTTTTGACGCATCGTTTTTCTTGAGGATATGCATCCCGAAAACGTCTATAGACGTACTTTTTCCCGCGCCGGGCACGCCTGTTATACCTACGCGTACAGAGTTTCCCGTATGTGGAAGGCATTTTTCGATGACTTCCTGCGCAATGGACTGATGCTCGGTCTTTGAGCTTTCTATGAGCGTAACAGCCTGTCCCAAAATAGTTATGTCTCCTTTCAGTATGCCTTCTACATATTCCGGTACGGTATATGCCTTGCGTTTAAATTTCTTGAAATCATTTAGATATGGATTGACTACAGGCTGTTCCGTAATCCCTTTGTTTACGCGCAATCCCTGAAATTGTTCGTCGTTTTCGAAATGTTCCATGCTCTTTTATTGTGAATAAATTCGGAAGATCCGATATACGGAAATCCAATGGTTGTGATAATTAAACATAATAGTAATTATGTAACATTCATAGCGGCAAAAAACAGAAGATGACAATAAAAAAAACATCTATAAAGATCCTATAGATGTTTTTCTTTCCATTATTTGACAAGCGCTTTATTTTTTAGTTTAATTATTAAGTTCTTTATCGATTGCATCCAATTCTTTTGCTTTATCAACATTCAAAAGACTTAAGTTGTAATAAACATTTTGCAATTTCATTAATGCAGGTCTCAACTCTGCGCTGTTAGCATTTTTGTCCTTTAAGATATCGCGATATTTTTCCAGATATGGCAGAGCCTTTGCATATAATTCTGTTGTTTGTTTGTCCATATCCGCTTGATCTTTTCGGTTTGTGGTTTGCCCGGCTTTTTCCTTCATGTCTTGCGCTTGCAATACATACAATACGCCCAAGCCTTCCAAAGCTCTTTCGCAATTGGCGTCAGAGTTAAGTGCGGCCAGATAAGCCGGTTCAGCTTCCGCATAATCTTTTTGTTCCGAATACAATGACGCCTTAACGCTCATCAGGTCGCATGCGTTGGTCGGGTCATTTGCAATCGCCTGATCCAGATATGCGATAGCATCTCTTGTTTGCCCTCCTCTGATGTATTCATTGATCAGGTTGGGCGTAAAATATTTATTTTTAGGAAATTTCCGGGCTCCTTCGAGCAATGTGTTTACATAAGCAATACTGTCTTCCAACTGTTGGTATTCACTTGCAAGCAATTCATAAACAGCGCTTTCTTCGTATGTGCTATTTTGGATATACGGCTCTCCCATCAATTTCTTCAACAATTTTATTGAACGCGGATGATCCTGCGACTGTATTGAACTGATAACCGCATAATACTTGATTATCTGATATGTTGTGTCTTGCAGGTTAAAATCGGCTTGAGTATCGGCAAACATTGTTAATGTGGGCAGTTCCCAATATCTTTCGAAAAAATCGGCCGCTTTTTTGAAATCTTTTTTCTCATTGTAAAAAATACCGCCATTAATATAAAATCTATGACCCTCTCTCATGTTTTTTACAATATCCTTTCTGAATTTATTTTTTACCTGTCCTTTTTCGTTTGGCGTCTGGCCCAGTTCATCGGCTTTGATATACGGGTCATACATGTTGTACAAACCGATATACATAGCTTCTTCATTGCCTCCTTTTCCGGTTATTTCCTTTTGCATTTCCAAAGTACGTTCATCGTCAAAAGCCTTGTATTCAATATCTCCGGCTATTTTCCATGTTTCAGGGTCATTTGCTGTTTCAGAATTTGTCAACGCCGGCTTGATGAGTTCCCGAGCTTCGGAAACATTGTTCTTCATCGCTGATTTGGCGTCTTTCACCGTTTTCTTCTGAGCGAAAGAAAAGCCGGCAAGCAAACACAATGATGTAACTAATAATATACGTTTCATAAAATCACTTGTTTTAATTAATTATTCCTGGTTTATTTCTGTATTATTATCATCTATTTCACTATCCGGGACGCCAATGTTCTCTGTTTGATCCGTATCCGGCTCTGACTCAACTTTGCAGATTGACGCGATTTCATCGTTTCTTTTACCCAGATTTATGAGCCTTACTCCTTGAGTAGCACGTCCCATAACGCGAATATCTGAAACTTTTAGACGAATTGTAATACCAGACTTGTTAATAATCATTAAATCGTTATCGTCTGTAACACTATTTATAGAAACAAGCTTGCCTGTTTTTTCGGTAATGTTGAGTGTTTTAACTCCCTTGCCTCCACGGCTGATAATGCGATAAACAGGTATTACATCTCCGTTTTCATCAAGTATTTCATTGCCATCCTCGTCTTTTTCATTCAGATTGGTGCGTTTACCGTATCCTTGCTCGGAAACAACCATGATGGTTTCGTTTTTCTGTGCGTCTTTCGACAAGGCCAGCATACCGATAACCTCGTCCTGTCCGTCATCATCCAGGCGCATACCGCGTACGCCTGTCGCAGTCCGTCCCATTTCACGTACGCCTGCCTCATTAAAGCGGATTGCGCGTCCGTTGCGGTTAGCCAGCAAGATTTCGCTTTCGCCGTCAGTCATCAGCGCCTCGATCACCTTGTCGTCTTCACGGATGGTAATTGCGTTAACTCCATTCTGACGCGGGCGGGAATAGGCCTCCAGGCTTGTTTTCTTGATAATGCCCTGTTTAGTGCAGAATATGAGATAATGGCTGTTTACAAATTCCGTATCGCTAAATCCTCTTACACGCACAAATGCTGTTACTTTATCATCGGAATCGATGTTCAAAAGATTCTGGATAGCGCGTCCTTTCGAGTTTTTGGTTCCTTCCGGTATATCGAATACGCGTAGCCAGTAACATTTTCCTTTTTGAGTAAAAAGCAGCATGTAATTGTGCATGGACGCCGGATAAATATGCTCTATAAAATCCGTGTCGCGCGTTTCCGAACCTTTAGCCCCTACTCCACCCCTGTTTTGCGCTCTGAATTCGGAAAGCGGGGTGCGTTTTATATAGCCGAGATGCGAAATTGTGATGATCATTTCGTCGTTGGCATAGAAATCTTCCGGATTAAGTTCTTCCGATGCGTAGACTATTTCGGTGCGGCGTTCATCGCCATATTTATCTCTTATCTCGATCAATTCATCGGTAATAACCTTCATCCTAAGTTCTTCGTTTGACAGGATCTCGTTCAGATACGTTATCAATTTCTGTATTTCTTCGTACTCGTTGCGTAATTTATCCTGTTCCAGTCCTGTTAGCTGCCGCAGACGCATTTCAACAATAGCGCGCGCTTGGATTTCGGATAACGCAAATCTGGCTATCAGCCTTTCGATCGCTTCCTGCGGCGATTTTGAAGCCTTGATAATTGCAATTACTTCATCGATGTTATCCGACGCTACAAGCAGTCCTTCAAGTATATGGGCGCGTTCTTCCGCCTTCCGCAAATCATAGACCGCCCTGCGGATCACCACATCGATCCTGTGTTCAACAAATAGCGATATCATATCTTTCAGGTTCAAGGTTCTGGGCCGGCCTCTTACCAAAGCGATATTATTTACGCTGAATGAAGATTGTAACGCCGTCAGTTTGTACAGTTTATTCAGGACGACATTGGCATTCGCGTCGCGTTTGACGTCCACCACAATGCGCATGCCTTGACGGTCCGATTCATCATTGACATTGCTGACGCCCTCCAGACGTTTTTCACCAACCAGATCGGCTATATGCTTGATCAATTCGGCCTTGTTTACAAGATACGGGATTTCGGTGATCACAATTTTTTCATGATTGCCTTCCATCTCAATCTCCGCGCGTCCACGCATAACCACGCGCCCGCGCCCTGTTTCAAAAGCATCCCTAACCCCTTGGTAGCCATAAATAAATCCTCCGGATGGAAAGTCCGGAGCCTTTATATACCGCATCAAGCCTTCGGTATCGATTTCATTATTCCCGATATATGCCACAACAGCGTTGATGACCTCTGTCATATTATGAGGCGCCATATTGGTAGCCATACCGACAGCAATACCCGAAGCCCCGTTAACGAGTAAATTTGGAACGCGCGTAGGAAGAACTGTCGGCTCTTTCAACGTATCGTCAAAGTTCAATTGAAAATCAACGGTTTCTTTATCGATATCTTTCAGCATTTCTTCTGCCAAACGGCTAAGTCTTGCCTCTGTATAACGCATGGCCGCCGGCATGTCTCCGTCGACGCTACCCATATTACCCTGGCCATCTACCAGCAGGTAGCGCATACTCCATTCCTGAGCCATACGCACCATGGCAAAATATACGGACGAGTCGCCGTGCGGGTGATACTTACCCAATACTTCTCCGACTATCCTGGCGGATTTCTTGTGCGGTTTATTGGATGTGTTACCAAGCTCGCTCATACCGAAAAGAATACGGCGGTGAACAGGCTTGAATCCGTCCCTGACGTCCGGCAATGCTCTTGATACGATTACCGACATTGAATAATCAATGTAGGCTGATTTCATCTCGTCTTCGATGTTAATCTTAATAATTCGGTCCTCTGTTTCTGCCATTATTTCAAGATAAAATTTTTATTCTCAAATATTTGTAAAGTATTTTTTAAACAGGGTATTTATCCGTGCTCAAAAAACATGCCAAGATACAAATTTTCTTTGTATAAAGAAAATTTAGAAAGTGAAAAAACCCGGTGAATACTAAATTTCATCGAGCTTTTTTATTTGATTTTTAGCGGATTGGATATCCAGTGAAACCTGTTAATTTACAGTGAACTGTTTTATTCCGGATTTATTCGTTTTTTCCGTGACAGTTTTTGTACTTTTTACCGCTTCCACAATAACACGGATCATTTCTTCCCGGTTTTTTTTCTACATGCACAGGCGTAACTTTAGACTTGTCGGGAACGCCGCCCGGTCTTCGGTTTTGTCCGCTTTCCTGCTTCTCGTCGTTACGCTCGGTACGGTAACGGCTGTAATCCGTTTTTTGTTCAGGCATGGCCTGACGCACTTGTTCGGGTTCGCGCACCGGTATCTGTCCCCGCATTAAAATTGTTACAGCCTTGCCATTAACGCTGTTAACCATGGATTTAAACAAGTTGAACGATTCCAGTTTATAAATCAACAAGGGGTCTTTTTGTTCATAACTTGCATTTTGCACAGACTGGCGAAGCTCGTCCATTTCACGAAGGTGCTCTTTCCATTCTTCGTCTATCGTATGCAATACAATGGCTTTCTCAAACGATTTTATAACATCTTTTGACCGGCTGTCATACGCTTCTTTCAAATTGCAGGATATATTATAGACGCGTTTTCCGTCTGTAATGGGGATCAATATGTTTTCGAATCTATCACCCTGTTCTTCATATACCTGTTTGATAACAGGATTGGCTATTTCGGCGAGCCGGTCCGTTTTATGTTTGAAATTCTGAACGGCTCTGTCATATATCCGGTCGATCATCGCATCCGGTTTCATTGAACGGAAAGCCGTTTCGTCGAACGGCGCTTCGATGGCAAGCAAGCGAAGCAGATCTATTTTCAGTCCTTCATAATCAAGATTATCAGCGTATTGCTCTACAATATTTACAGTGGTATCGTAAAACATATTTACGATGTCGATGCCGATGCGTTCACCCATAAGCGCGTGACGGCGGCGTTTGTAAATCACTTCACGTTGCGAGTTCATCACATCGTCATATTCCAGCAAACGCTTGCGGATACCAAAGTTATTCTCTTCCACTTTCTTCTGCGCGCGTTCTACAGACTTGCTAAGCATGCTGTGCTCAAGCATTTCGCCTTCTTTGAATCCCATGCGATCCATCAAGCCCGCAATGCGTTCGGATGCAAACAGACGCATCAGATCGTCTTCCAGCGATATGTAGAATACGGAAGAACCCGGATCGCCCTGACGCCCGGCACGGCCCCTCAACTGGCGGTCTACGCGGCGCGATTCGTGTCTTTCCGTACCGATAATAGCCAAACCGCCGGCCTCTTTTACACTTGGAGCAAGCTTGATGTCGGTACCGCGACCCGCCATATTGGTTGCTATGGTCACTGCGCCAGGTTGTCCGGCGAAAGACACAACTTCCGCCTCGCGCTGGTGCAACTTGGCATTCAATACATTGTGCCTGATCTTGCGCATGGCAAGCATTTTGCTCAGCAATTCGGATATTTCCACCGACGTAGTACCTACAAGTACCGCACGACCCTGATTTACAAGATCTTCTATTTCATATATAACAGCCGTGTATTTTTCGCGTTTTGTTTTGTAGATACGGTCATTCATATCTTTACGCGCAACAGGCTTGTTTGTCGGGATCACAACTACATCCAGTTTGTAGATGTTCCACAACTCGCCTGCTTCTGTTTCGGCTGTACCGGTCATTCCTGAAAGTTTGTGGTACATGCGGAAATAGTTCTGCAACGTGATGGTGGCGAATGTTTGCGTTGCCGCCTCCACTTTCACGCGTTCTTTTGCTTCTATCGCCTGATGCAATCCGTCGGAGTAACGGCGGCCATCCATAATACGGCCTGTTTGTTCGTCCACAATCATTACTTTGTTGTCCATAACCACATACTCATCGTCTTTCTCAAACAAAACGTATGCTTTAAGCAACTGGTTCACCGTGTGTACGCGCTCCGACTTGATAGAATAACTCTGCATCAACTCATCTTTCCTCTCAGCTTTTTCGGCGTCGGTCAGGGACTGATTTTCGAGGTCGGAGAGCTGTGCGCCGATATCCGGCAATACGAAAAACAAAGGATCGTCGGAATTACCTGTAAGCAAGTCTATACCTTTATCCGTAAGCTCGATGCTGTTGTTTTTTTCTTCGATAACAAAATACAGGTCGTCAGTGACAATGTGCATATTGCGCATTTGTTCCGCCATGTAATGCTCTTCGGTTTTAAGCATCGAAGCCTTTATTCCGGGTTCGCTCAGGAATTTGATAAGCGGCTTGTTCTTGGGTAAGCCTTTAAAAGAGCGATACAGCAACAAGCTGCCTTCTTCCTGTTCTTTTTTGTCTTCCGAAAACATTTTCGATTTGGCTTCCGCCAGCAATTTTGTGCAAAGGTCTCTTTGCGCTTTTACGATAATTTCTACACGGGGACGAAATTCTTCAAACAATTGCTGTTCGCCTCTCGGTATAGGCCCTGATATGATTAACGGAGTACGCGCATCGTCAATCAGTACGGAGTCAACCTCGTCGACAATCGCGTAATTATGCTTGCGTTGCACAAGATCCGACGGGTTAATCGCCATATTGTCGCGCAAATAGTCGAACCCGAATTCATTATTCGTCCCGAATGTAATATCGGCCTGATATGCTTTGCGGCGGCCTTCCGAGTTTGGCTGGTGTTTATCTATACAGTCGACAGACAGTCCGTTGAACATATAGACAGGCCCCATCCATTCCGAGTCGCGTTTTGCCAGGTAGTCATTTACCGTTACCACGTGTACGCCGTTTTCCGTAAGAGCGTTCAGGAAAACAGGCAATGTGCCCACCAGCGTTTTGCCTTCTCCTGTGGCCATTTCGGCAATTTTACCTTTATGAAGGACGACCCCTCCGAATAATTGCACATCGTAGTGGATCATATCCCAAACGATTTCATTGCCTCCTGCTATCCAGTGATTGTAATAGATGGCCTTATCGCCGTCTACATCGACAAAGTCATGTGTTTTTGCCAGTTCCCTGTCGAAATCGGTCGCAACGACCGTGATCTTTTCATTTTGAGTGAAACGGCGGGCGGTTTCCTTTACAATGGAAAATACTTCGGGAAGTACTTCTTCAAGTACTTCTTCATACTTGTCTGTTACTTCTTTTTCCAGTTTGTCCACTTCTGCCCAGATATCTTCGCGCTTGTCTATGTCCAGTGTTTCAACAGTAGCTTTCAGCTCTGCAATCCTGTTTTTTTCACCGGCTACATGATCCTGTACTTGCCGCCTTATCTCGAGAGTTTTGGCGCGCAATTCGTCATGAGAAAGTTTCTCTATTGCCGGATATGCCGCTTTGATACGGTCTACATACGGATTAATCTCCTTTAAGTCGCGTTGAGATTTGTTTCCGAATAATGATGATAAAATATCAGCGAATCCCATATTATCAAGTTTATTTATTTCTGTTTCAAGTAATTAAAATTATTTTAAAGTAGTTCCGGTAATGTTTCTTCCTTCGCGGCATTCGGCGAGCGTATGCGCATGATATAGGATACGGTCGGAGCTATTTCGGTTGCTTTTATCGTCCTTTTTACTCTTTCGGCTTTAATATTGTTTCCGAAAAAGATGACGGGGCAAACAACCGCATTGTTGCGTACCTGCTTTTCCTTGAAAGAAGCATCCTGTTCGTTTACGATTTTATAACCCGGCTGCAATTCTATAAACAGATCCCCGGAAGTTTCTTTTGTATAGCCGTTTTTATAGTATTCCATCACAGGATTCCATTGCCCGTGTTGTATCTGGTAAGATGTATAAACCTCTTGCACTCCGGTGAATTCCGAAACAAATTCGGCGGCTTTATCCTGTATTGTCTGTAACGATATTTGTTTTTGCCTGATCAATTCCCTGTTCAGATAAACCTGGCCGTTATAGATCTTGTTCACCCACTTGTTATCTCTGCCATAAATGGCCATCAGGTACATATTCAGGAGAGCTTCACAACGGTTGACGTAAAACTTGTTTTCAGGAATATTCCTGTCTTCCGTATAGCCGGTATCATTTGAGTTGTAATATCCTGTGGAAGAGACAAATATCAATACGTTCCCGAGTCCTGTCGTTTTCTCTACTTCGTCCAGAAGTTTTTCAATTTCACGGTCGAGACGGATATACGCGTCCTGAATTTCACAGGAGTAATCCGTTTTCACATCGGGATAGTTTCCTGCGTAAAATGTAAGCGATAAAAAATCCGGGGCGGTACGCTTTCCCAATTCGGCTTTAACCAGCGCTTTCAGGGCTGTAGCCGATACGTTTTCATTTACTACGGGCGTCTGTTTTGCCAGCAGATATGTTGCTTTGTCAGCGCCCGTATGATGAGAAAACGGGGCTTTATCCTCCGCGTAAGGGAAAGCTTTATAATCCATTATATTCAGTAGCGGAGTCCATCGCATGTCCCATGCGCGTACCGAAAAGCCGGAATTACTCCGGTTCTCCTGATCTACAGTCCAGTAAAAGTTTTTATAATATGTGGTCGAAGCCCATTTTCCGCTATAATCGTCAATCCAATACGCCGCATTGCCCCTCGATCCGGCAGTGATCAAGGCCTGGGATATTCGAGGCGCGAACGAGTATACATCGGAAGTTCCTTTTGTTGCCAGTTTCAGTTCATCAGTGATAGTGGATGTTTTGAGCGCCAGCGGTGAAACCCTGTCGTCCGTATAATTACCCAAATATGCGGGATCCGAGAATGTGAATACTTCTTGCTCCTTGGCTGCCAGGTATTTTTTGTCTCCTACAATTCCGTGATAAAACGGCGTAGCGCCCGTATAGATGGTGGCTATAGCCGAAGCGTCGTCCGGATATGGAAAGTCGAATTTTATGTTTTGATAGACCAGGCCTTCGTTCAGCAAACGTTTAAAACCTCTTTCGGAAAAGTTGTTTTGGAAGAGTTCAAGATAATCCCCCCTCAATTGGTCGATAGTAATGCCTATTACCAGTTTAGGCGTTTCACGCACGGATGTTTGCGCTTGAACGGATGTAATGGCAAATACTGTTGCTAACGAGGTAATTATTCTAATCATTTCGCTCCGGGTAAGCTGTAACCAGCTTTTTTCTTTAACTTTTTTTGTTGTAAAATATTCATAAACGATCTTAGCCCGATAGACAAAATGAACGGAATGAATGCTACTTCCAATTGCTGGGGTATCAAACCCCATGCCAAAATAAATGCTAAAAGCGCCGCAAAGTTAATAAAATGATAATAAAAACTGCACTTCGACAGTGATTTTACAAAGAATAGCAGAGCGACGACGAGTTGAAGCGGGTTTAACCAGACCATGTTCCAGTTTGGGCTGGTGCAAGGATGTACCGAAAAGAACGCAAGAAAAAAAATAATGCTTCCGGCTATACCTGCTATCAGGAACAGTAATGTATCGAATACTTTACCCAAGACAATCTTTTGTTTTTTATAAGCCAGATATGACACGGATATACTGACTGCCAATAGTATCATACCCGCGTAAAGAGGCGTGACGGGAAAATCTTCGGCAAACGGTTTAGGTTCCAAAACAGTCGTGGTTGATAACAAAACCTTCCTGGGTATGCTGTCTCCCCTAACGACCGCTCCATTGTAAGCGTTCATCAGGTAACGGGGCAGAAAATATTTTTGTCTGTCCGTTATCGTCTTATCGGCGTCGGCTCCTATGACCAGATCTATCCCGAAGCGGAACCATTGTTTGATCCCGGTGCATTCTATTACCAAATCCCTGTATGTTTGTTCTTTACCGGTGCGTGTATATTCAATATTTCCATCGATGTATTTCTCGATTATATCTCTGGGGCGGGTGGTGCAATTGTCATAGAAATAGTTATACCTGTATTCCCTGTTTTCGGGCAGGCAATTGACTAATAATGCATCGAATATATCCTGTTTTTCTTTCCGGGTGAGATTGAACTCCTGTTCAACAATACCTACGCCTCTTTCCGCATACTCGTCGAAATACGTTTTGTACGGTATCGGAGCAACCATATAATCGGTTTCTCCTTTCATGAAAAGAAGTATGAAATTAGACCTGGAGATGTTGAATAGCCCGAAATTGAAAGCATAATCCAGATTTTGCGCAAGGTCGTTTACCCGTATGGATGTATGGCCGAACAGTGAATACACGGCTTCGTCCCAGGGAGCGTTGGTTAGCAAACTGATTCTGGCCGAATCACTCAATGAGATTCGGGGTATTTCCTGAGCTTTAGCCTGAAAAGAAAATCCGGTAATTACCGTAAGAAATAAAATAAATTTTCGCATTCTTAAAAAATTCCATTGCAAAGATACGATATATGCTGGAAAATATATCCGTATTGAACATTCATTCGCGCTTTACGTTGTGAATTTTACTTAAAAAACAACAGGCGAAAGTCCGGCTTAAAAGTATTGGTTGTATTATTCTCTGCTTTTGCTATTGTCAAAAAATCAAACAGTGAATCAAACGGTGTTTAACCGGAAAAATTTTTGTATATTTGCAGTGCGGGGGGTGTACCAGTGATGGAGTCTGCCGTTCTTTTTTTATGAATTATCTGAAACGGGCATGCAAAAGTTGCGCCAAATAGCATGAAACAAGGTTCGGCGGAGCCAATATGCTGCGGATTCCTTACGACCATTAAAAACAAATTATACGCATGAAAAGAGGATCATTAGCAATTGCTTTATTGTGCCTGGCCGGCTATGTTTCGGCACAGGATATACAGTTGGCGCCCCCGTCCAAAACGGGCGGAAAACCATTGATGGAAGCGTTGAACGGGCGGCAGTCGCACCGTAGCTTCGAGAAAAAAGATTTGCCTGCACAAACGTTATCCGACTTGCTTTGGGCCGCTTACGGTTTCAACAGGGAAGGTAAACGGACAACCCCTTCGTCACAGAACAGGCAGGAAGTGGATGTATATGTGATGTTTAGCAGTGGTATCTATCTTTATGACGCCAAAGCGAATAAATTGATCTTGAAAGAAAAAGGCGATTTCAGAACTGCTCTCGGACAACCTGATATTTCAAACAACGCTTCATTGTCTTTGATATATGTGATCAATCTGGACAAAAACAGCCGCGACGCCGGACTGATGGATGCAGGATTTTCGATTCAGAATGTGTATCTCTATTGCGCTTCGGCAGGATTGGGCGCTGTAGCGCGTGGTTCGTTCACAAGACCGGATCTGCATGATGCAATGAAACTGACCGACAAACAGGAAGTTGCACTTGTACAGGCTGTAGGGTATATTAAACAGTAAGCTTTTTCGCATTTAAAAATAGGTCCAGTCGCTACCCTCCCCGCGATAAACGGTAGTAGCCTTCAAAGGCAGACATACCGCCCTGAGCGCGGAAACCGATAGCACGAGAACTGGCAGGAACGTCTGAGACATCATCCTGCGAACAACCGGACAGTAGAAGTAGTCCGGACAAAAACCGGAAAACGAAATTTCGTCTTTTTTCAATCATAATTTTCTTTTTTAGTGATTAGTAATTGATGCTTTGCTAAATAATTAATATCGAACAGATTATAGAACCTGAGTGGATGATTTGTTATATATTTCCGCCTTTTTATATTCAATTATCGGAATTCGATACGGAAACCGAATAAAGAGGCCGTTATGTGTAGACAGGTATATGTCGCCCTTGTAAGCGTCATCGGAAGCGCCGGTAACAGAAAAAACATCGTATTGAAAAAATGCGTATCTTTATACTCTGAAAAAATCGGTAAAAGATGGAAACAAAGTTAGATAAGCAGACAAGCGACAAGATAAGTTTCATTACCTTTATCATACCTGAATTTGCCGCAGGCTACAAAATGCCGGTTCAGGAAGCATATCGTTATCTGAAACAGTATGGAGGCTTGGAGTTTCTGGATAAACACTGGCGGGCATTGCATACCGACAATAAATATTGGGCATTGTTGGATATTTTTGACGTTTGCAGGAAAAACGGAGGATATTTGCGATGAAAGTATATCACGGCAGTTATATGAAAATCACAACCGTTGATTTAAGTAAAAGCGAAGGACATCGCGACTTTGGACGTGGTTTTTATGTTACAAAATTTCGTATGCAGGCAGAAGAATGGGCAGAAAAAAAGGTTTGCAGAATATTCCGACGAATGGCTGGACTTTATTGTCAAAAACAGGAATCCGGAATTTACCGAGCCAATGCACGACTGCGACATGGTAGAAGGACCTGTTGCCGACGACAGAGTGCAGCGAAATATAGACGCTTTTTTGGATGGCAGACTCAGCCGTGAAAAATTTCTTGCAATATTGCGTTTTCCACATTACGAAACCCATCAGATTTGTTTTTGCTCTACACGGTCATTGCTGATGTTGAAACCATTAGATAAAAATTCCGATATTAACTTTGAAGTTGAAGAGGCGGGCGAAAAGATTTTGGAACAGATAGTTTCCGATTACCGTTTTACAAGCGAACAAGCCACCGATATCTTCTATACCTCAAATACTTTCACACAACTTGCCGACTGCGCTACCAAACTCTACGAAAAACCCTGGCAAGAAATATACAAGCTTCTAATCAATGAACTGAATCTAAAAATATAGAGCCACAAAATTCCAACACAACAACCTTCTATGTAACGGTAGAAACAGTATCAGTCACAAACGGTCGTTCCGTTAGGAACGGAATGTGTTTATTTTTTTACAAACATATTGTTTATTTGTGACCTGCAACAAACGATTTAGCGGAATTAGCAGATAAATATGAATTGGTTAATAATGTTGGTTTTGGGGCAGGTAGTTATTACGAACTTATAATTGGGCAATAATAGGGCAAAAGGGGCATTGATTGGGCAATAATGGGGCAAAAGGGGCAGCCACCGAATATCTTCTACACCTCAAATACTTTCACACAACTTGCCGACGGCGCTACCAAACTCTACGAAAAACCCTGGCAGGAAATATACAAGCTCCTAATCAATGAACTAAATCTAAAAATATAGAGACACAAAACCGCCCCGCGCGCGGCATACGATAAGCCATATCAAAAAAATTGCAATATCTCTTATAAAATGTTCCATTTGGCATGCCCGTTTCAGTGTATTCCTGCATAAAAGTATGCCGCGTGAAGTATCTGTTGATAAAGATATCTGACATTCAATAAAATATCAGTTTGGTTTATATTTTATATTTTTATGAATAAAAAATGCAAAACAGGCATTTTTTTTATTCAATATAACACAAACAACTCCCGATATAGAAAAACAGTGTGATCTCTCGTGAAATTTATTCGGATTAAATTTGCGCATTAAAATATTTTGACATACTTTTGTCGAAATAAATATTAAAAAGTAAACTATATAACTATTTTGCTGTTCAAAAAGAAAATAAAACAATATATTTAATAACTTTAAATAGTTTGTTTGTGAGAATTTCAACTTTAAAGAAAAAAGTTTGTTTGAAAATGCAATACTCTCCGAATCCATCCCCGCAGGGAGGTTAGGAGGAACTAATACTCTAAAAAAGTTTTAATATGAAAAAAATCGAAG
This sequence comes from Prevotella sp., assembly GCA_031273295.1. Taxonomy (GTDB): domain Bacteria; phylum Bacteroidota; class Bacteroidia; order Bacteroidales; family Dysgonomonadaceae; genus Dysgonomonas. The sequence goes on along the minus strand of JAISSD010000148.1, from coordinate 6,180 downwards.
CGATTATCCGCAAATCAAAATTCAATGAAGTTCGTTCCGCCTTGCATGAAGCAGACATCGATTTCTTGTCGTGGTGGGATGTAAAAGGACAGGGAAGCGCCCGTCAGGGGCTAATATTCAGGGGGATAGCATATGATGTGAATACCATTGACCGTATACATATTTCGTTTGTCGTGAGAAATATCAATGTGGATAAATCTATCGACGCCATACTAAAAGCGGCATATACGGGAGAAAGCGGCGACGGGCGTATTTTCGTTTCCAGTATTGAACAGTCGATACGCATACGCACCGGAGATCGCGGCGACGAGTCGTTGTATGACAAGTATGATAAAAATGAAGAAAAGTAAAAATTTGATTATTAAGGTAAAAAACAAAAATATGAAACGAAGACTAATTAAATATATTACTATACTACTGTTCATGTTAGCGGCTCTCCCCGCAACCGTCATGGCGCAGGCCTCGTTGGCGACAAACGTTGACACGCTTCGGACAACGGCAGAAATCGCCATAGTAGAAAAAGCCTCGGTGTTGGATTCGGGAAACACCGCATGGATGATAGTTGCGACAATATTGGTCATGATGATGACGGTACCGGGACTGGCTCTGTTTTACGGGGGCCTGGTACGTCAAAAAAACGTATTGAGTATAATAATGCAATGCCTCTTTGTTACAGGCGTAATCAGTATATTATGGGTAGCGTTCGGATACAGCTGGGTGTTCGGCGCTAGTTTTATGGAAACCGATAGCGCTTTGGGGGCAATTATAGGAGGTACCGAAAAAATATTCCTGTGCGGCCTCACGCCGGATACGCTTGCGGCAGGTAATATACCTGAAATATTGTTTGCTTTATTCCAGTGTATGTTTGCGGTCATTACTCCCGCCCTTATCATTGGAGCATTTGCCGAAAGAATCAAATTTTCAGGATATGTCGTGTTTATTATCCTTTGGTCGATCATTGTCTACAACCCTATGGCGCATTGGGTATGGGGAGGAGGCTGGCTCCAGAAAATCGGCGCTATCGACTTTGCCGGAGGTACGGTTGTGCACATCAACGCAGGTATATCGGCTTTGGTCATGGCCGTTATGCTTGGTCGCAGAAAAGGTTACAGAACAATAGGTCATCCGTTTACGCCTCACAATATACCATTTGTGTTTATCGGTACCGCGTTATTGTGGCTAGGCTGGTTCGGATTCAATGCCGGTAGCGGATTAGCGGCAGACGGGCTTGCGACCAATGCTTTCCTTGTGACGCATCTGGCCGCTTGCATTGCCGCGTCGGTATGGACGGCGCTGGAATGGATTCTGTATAAAAAGCCGACTATCGCAGGCTTCTGTACAGGCGCCATAGCCGGGCTTGTAGCTATAACCCCGGCGGCGGGCACAGTCGATGTACCGGGCTCGTTCGCTATTGGAGGAATCTCCGCATTGGTATGTTTCTTTATGGTTGCTTATATAAAACCAAAATTCAAATATGACGATTCGCTGGATGCATTCGGTGTGCACGGCGTGGGAGGTATCGTTGGATCGGTTCTTACAGGGATATTCGCCACGCAGGCAATTACCGGGGCCGACGGCGTTCAAGGAGCATTGTATGGCGACTGGAACCAATTGGGAATACAGGTCATAGCTACCGGAGTATCTGTCGTTTACAGTGCAGTTCTTACGTTCATCCTGTTTTTCATTGTTAACAAAACAATCGGACTCAGAGCATCTAAAGAAGAAGAGTCTGTCGGCCTCGACATTTCCCAGCATGGAGAATTCGCTTACAGCGAGGACGAATAAATATTTTTTGTAATACTATTGATACACAAGGAAAGAGACTGTCTCAAAAGCGAGGCAGTCTTTTTTTGTCCGCCTCCAAAGGTCTCCCTGTAGACAACACCCTCCTACCCGATTCTGTGACTGCAAGAACGACCAAGGATTTGTTCACAAACAAACGATACATTAGCGGACACGCTATTTATAGTTGAAATTTAAAGCCCGCAGATTGACGCAGATTGTCTTGATTCTTGTATCTTTGCGACAATTTAAATAAATAGAAAATGAGAATTTTGATACTTGGCGCCGGAAAGATGGGTTCTTTTTTTGGCGACGTCCTAAGCTTCAACCACGAGCTTGCCGTATACGATACCGATCCGAAAAGATTGAGGTTTATATATAATACAGTCAGGATGAGCGATCCGGAAGAGATAGGCGATTTTGCTCCCGAACTGGTTATCAACGCGGCTACAGTCAAATATACGATAGATGCTTTCAAAGCGATATTGCCCTATATCGGCAAAGACTGTATCATTTCCGATATCGCGTCGGTAAAAACAGGGCTGAGAGAGTTTTATGCGGCTGTGAAACAACCTTTTGCGTCGTCGCATCCAATGTTTGGACCAACCTTCGCCGATTTGCATAATTTGAGTACGCAAAGTGCAATCGTTATATCGGAATCAAGTCCTGAAGGAAAGAAGTTTTTTCTCGATTTATATAAAAGCCTGAATTTAAGAGTGTTTGAATATACCTTCGAAGAACATGACGAAACCATAGCGTATTCCCTGTCTATCCCCTTTGTGTCCACGCTTGTCTTTACCTCCGTGATGAAACATCAGGAAGCTCCGGGAACGACATTCAAACGTCACATGGATATAGCCAAAGGATTGCTTTCGGAAGACGATTACCTGCTGACGGAAATCCTCTTCAACCCGTATACCCCCGCGCAGGTGGAAGGCATCCGCAAGGAGTTAAAGAATCTCCTTGAAATAATAGAGAAGAAAGACAGTACAGCCATGCTTGACTTCCTTACCAGAGCGAGAAAGAATATAACAGGGAAAGAATAACAGCCTGCCCGGAATATGCAAGATATGTCCGGAGAAATCAGCGGGCGGTTTTTCGTTCAGTCCTGTGCTTGCAATACTCTGAAAGGTTAAGTGCAACTGACGTGGCCATCAATATTTCGAACGGATAACTAAAACGCGAATTTGTGCCATACGTGGCGAAGGCCTGAAGAAGCGAAGCCGTCAGCGCCGCCAGAGATATAATTGCTTCGGGCGTCATCTCCCTTTTTCGTAGCGCTGCTATCATATTATAAGGCATAAGCAGTACGAATAATATCTTTACCAATTGTAAAACTATCCGTTCGGCATAACACACATACGCTACGACTACCTTTGATCCGGATATGGAAAAACTGTCTGTTTCCCAATATAGCGACGTTTTCCAGAAATCGCGCCACGAAATAAATACCTGTTCCAAATAGTCCGCAGGATTTTTCCTGATGGTGGCAATGCTATAATCATACAGCTTTTTCGATAAGCCGGGAAATGACAGGCCTGTCCTTTCCGCCAGTTCCGGACAGGCCTCCCATATTGTCATGGCTATTTCTTTTTCTCCGGAATGTTCATCTCTGTATTTCGCATACGTCTCTCCTATTTCTCTGTATTCATCGGTGGTTTTATCGGCAAACCGTACACAATTCTGGGCAATGTTGAACCCATAGAACGTAGTCGGAACAAAATAACCTGTGTTCAGTTTGTTTACATATGACCAGCCCAGGAATACAAATAAAGGAGCAAGTAACACCATTGTATATTTTCCCGATATGAGCTTTCCCGACTGATAATTATGCCATAGCAACAAAAGAAACAACAGCGCGGCAAGATAAATATAAAACATCTTTATCAACACCAGACAAACACAAAGCAAGGCCAGCCATACATAACTTCCCGAACCGGCAGTTCCGCCTTTAACGATACCAAATAACAGACGGAATATCAGTGTTATGATCAACAATGTAAAAGTTTCCGTCAAAATGGCAAATTCAAAAAAAACAGCAGGCAGGTAAACGGCGGCTGAAACGGTAACAATCAAGGCCGTTTTTTTATCCGCATCCAGCAGCAGCAAGGTCTTGTATGCGACAACAAGAGTTCCCGCTCCCATTACCAACTGAAATATGACTGTTACAAAATTCGACAAGCCTGCCATGCAAAGCAAAAGCGGATAACCGGGTGGACGGGCGCCCTCGTATCCTGCCGGGTTGAAATCCTGAAGGCGTTCGGCCAACGCTCTGTAATCTTCGCTATCGGGATATAAAGTTACATGTCCGTACAGGATAACAATCAATAAACGGACAAAGACGGCAACGATAACAATTGTTTTTACAGGATTGCAGGTACACCACAGTCGTATTTGATCTGCTTTTTTCAATTTTTATTCTGTTTAAAATTTCCGATTGTTGATTATATTCGCCAAGATATAATATTTCCATAAAATATACTCTATAAAACTCCGATACTTTAATTTTTACAGGCGATATTTTACAAATATGGTCCTGATACCCATATCCCGTTCATCATTTTCTTTGTATTATTCGTTTAATCGTTTTATGCATTGGATACCGGATTTGGGTCGGTCGTTTTTATAGACAGCGGTTCAGCCGTAGTCTTTGGTTATTATCACAAAATGTTCATTAGCCGATAGCGTCATACTGGCCACAATCCTGTTTCAGGATTGTTCTATAATGATTGGGATATCCGGCGTCTCGTAACAAAGCGTTTTGATTCGGTTTTCGTAATTCGCCCGTCTGTGATACGGTCGCCAAACATCTGTAAGAATTTAAAACATTTATAGAAGCTAAAGCCTTGCACTAAAGTGCATAGTTTTAACTGGCGAACCTGAAAATAAATTATACGAAGCTCAAACAAGCCGGGAAAATTATCAACATTTTGCCGTTTGCTTTCAAAATCTTAAAATATATTTTCCACTCATTTGTCTTCAATAATAGAAGATGACAATTACAGCAATTAAAAACGACAAATCAAGAACAATGAAAAAGAAAATGGTGAAAACAATTATTATAACAGCATTTATCGCTGTTGCGGCTTTGCTCGCATTTATGTGGACGGGCAACAAGGAAGTACAATATCAAACGGAAACGGCTATCAAAGGAAGCCTGTTTATAACCGTGATGGCTACAGGATATATTCAGCCGGTAGAGGAGGTAGAAGTCGGCACGCAGGTATCGGGAGTGATTGAAAAAATTTATGTAGACTACAATTCGCACGTGAAAAAGGGACAGTTGCTTGCCGAATTGGACAAGTTGACGCTTCAGGAAAAATTAAATCAGGCAACGGCTCAACTGAGCAGAGCGCAAAGCGAATTGAATCTGGCAAACCGGCAATACGACCGGATAACGCAACTTTACAAGTCAAAGGCCGCAACGGAAGTAGCATTCGAAGAAGCGGTCAATCGCAAGGAACAGGCTGAAATGACTTTGAAAGAAGCGAAAGCCGGTCTCAGTCAGGCGAAAGTGGACCTTTCATATGCCTGTATTTATTCCCCTATCGACGGAGTTGTGCTCAAACGCACCGTTAATATAGGGCAAACGGTAGCTGCAATGTTCAGTACGCCCACATTTTTTACCATTGCCGAAGACCTCACCAAAATGCAGGTTGAAGCCGATGTGGACGAAGCCGACTTGGGTCAGGTGAAACTCGGTCAGCACGTTGCCTTCACGGTCGATGCCTATCCCGGCGAAACCTTTGCGGGAACAGTGAGCCAGATACGCATCAGCCCCAAAGTTACCAATAACGTGGTTACTTACACCGTCATAGTGAACGCGCCCAATCCTGATGAAAAGTTATTCCCCGGAATGACGGCAAGCATCCGTATCAACATACAGTCGGAAGAAGGAATTCTTGTACCGGTAGAAGCCTTGTCGATGGAGAAAACGCTGCGGGTGAAATCGGACGGAAAAATTGAAGAGCGCAATATCCAAACAGGGATCAGCGACGGAGTTTCTATTGTTGCCCGGTCGGGAGTGATAGAAGGAGAGGAAATTATCGTTTCGGAAGTCCCCAAGAAATAAAATCGAAATAAAATCAATGAAACATCCATGGCAAAAGCAATTTTTGACACACAAGGGTATGATTGAATTTCAATAACTTACAAAATTTAAACAGATGAATAAAATCATAAAAATACGAAATCTTCAGCGAACTTTTGAAGTCGGCAGCGAAAAAGTCCATGCGCTCAAAGGTGTTTCGTTTGAAGTGAACGACGGCTAATTTGTCATTATCATGGGGACGAGCGGCAGCGGAAAATCGACTCTGTTAAACATATTAGGCTGTCTCGATCGTCCCACTGCAGGCGAATATCTGATTGACGATATTTCAGTAAAGGAACGTTCGGAAG
>JAISSD010000105.1 GCA_031273295.1 Prevotella sp. | reverse complement strand
GAGCGCTTTCACGATGGCTTGGAATAGCGTTCGTTCCCGGTATCAGTTTTTAGTCCTTTTGGGTCTGCCGCCGCGGATATTTCGAGGTATTTCGGAAGCGACGGCATCTTTTAGTTCGAATATTGCCACATTGGACAGTTCATTGTATTTCGCCACGATTCGGTAACGCAGCGTTTCATTCCAGTCGGTGACTGACCAGATTTCGCGTACAAGCGTAGAACATCCTACAAACAAGGATCCATAATGTATATACGTTCGCCCTATTACAGGAAAACCGTCCGGATCATCAATGCTTGTGGGTTCGATTATTAATGAACATTTGACAGCATTCCATTGAAAGCGTATTCCGCCTGGTTTACCTATCAGCCTTAATACAGCATTCGATATAAAAATCTGTCCTTTTTGCCACTTGATGTCAATATAAGGACAATCGTTGCTGTAGATTAATTCGGGATCGGGTAGATTGTTATATTGTTCCATTTTCTGTCGTATCCTTCCTGTTTTCGTTTGATTCAACCTTATCTCCCACTGGTTTTTTGAGTGGTAATTGCGGGAGCGTTATTTTCACAAAACCCTCCGGTACTCCTTCAAAAGTTTTTACTATTTCAACTTTACTTTGTTCGTAGGATTGCCCATAGCTTCCCTGCCAATGCTGTGGCGTCAGTGGAACACGTTCACGGCGTTTCGGATTATCCGGGCTTGGTGCGGATATACTCAGATATGCTTCCGCATTGATAAGCTCAAATACAAATATCTTCTCATCCTTGCATGTAAGCAACGTGCCCAACACCTTGAAAGTAGCACCCAAGTCCCATTTCATATCGCGGAAAAGTTGCGCAGTAAAAACTTCGCCTGTAATCTTCCTTGGCTCTACTTTGCCGTGCTTATTTAGCTTGCTCCATTGCACAGAATCTTTTTCATCTTCCTCACACGGCTTGGCAATCATTAACTTTTTTTCTGCGTTTATCAGGATTTGAATATGCCTGCATTCATTGAGTTTTCTGATTGCACGAACATTAAAATTGACTGACCCGTATTTCAATGTGACCGCCGGGCAGTTTGCCTTCGAAAACAGTTCACGGCGCACAACCTGGTAGCCTTCATAATCAAATTTGTCTACCTCACGTTCAATATAGGCAACCCTACCATCCCAACCGGGCTTGTTGTATGTTTCTTGCGGGGTGTTTTTAAAGATATCTTCCATATCATTCGTTGTTTTTTTTCTCCGATAATTCGAATTGCGCCAAACTCTTTTGACAGAATTCCGTAAGCTCTACAATATCTCCGGCAAGTGAATCTGCTGGTCTGCTTTCAGATAATGCTTGCCAAAGACCCTCAATATCAATTTTGTGCAATCCGCATGCGGCGATATTTTCATAATAACCGCTCCCATAACGTTCAGCATATTTTTCCGGCAATATATAAATGTCTTTTTCAGTTGGTACTATTTCTGCATTTCGCAAATCAAAAAGCATGATGCTCTCGCCTTCTTTTGTCCGCTTTGTTCCGTATGTTCGGTATCTGTATCCGCGCGGAAGTCCTGCCGACTCCAACGCGATGGGGACAAAGGGAGAGAGGTATATTGGTTTGGTAATGCATACCTCATTCGTACGTTCGGAAGCAGCCTTGCCCACCGATGAGCGAAGAGCCAGGATGGATTTCAAGGGATGAAATAATATCTCCGCTTTCTCTACTCCAAGTGTTGAGCGGCAAGCTGTATTAAAAGTAATCTTGCCGTCTTTTATAGAGCAAGAGGGTTTCATGCGGTTCTCAAATGAAAAGGTCGAAACAGTGTCGTAAGCCCTGAAATCGAATACGCTTGCTCTGTCGGCAAAAATGCTGATTTCAGCATCTTCCTCCTTCTCATATACCGAATGTGATGCTTCAATATAATCGCTCAATGCATAGCCTCGTACGCTTTTATTCACGGCTATAAACCCCTTGAGTACGCCTTCCGGAACGGCTTTCAAGCATGGAATTCCATTCATATTGACTTTCCTGTTTTTTATTATCCTGAGTGCGACTTGGTAAGCCAGCTGTGGGACAATCGCTTCATGATGTTCACTGACATAATACTGTGGTTTTTCACCCTCATTTTTTTTAGGTTTTTGCGTTTTATAACTACTCGTTATCGTTTTTCTGGCTCTTAAATCTCCGGCATTTTTCTCATTGGAAAGCAAGGAAATTATTCCGTTTACAGTCCAATTTACATTGCCCGGCTTACTTTTAAGCCCCAGCGTATTCATGATGTTTGCTATTTCGACAAATGAATAGCCCATAATGGTCAGGGCATAACAAAGTCTTACGGTTTTGGCTTCTTCTTCGTTTATTGTAAGAGGATTATCTCGTCCTTTCTCTTTATCATAACCAAGAACGGGGAATGCATAATATTTCCCTTGTGCAAAAAGGTTGTCAACCGCCCAAGTTATGGCTTCGCTTTTAAGGCGCGATTCCTCTTGAGCGAACAAACCAAGAAACGTGAGGAATGTTTCCCCCGACGTTCCGAAAGTTGATATTCTGTCGGCTTCAAAATAAATCTCAACCGGCGGTTTGAGGGCATTCAGCATATTTACATAGTATAGCAAATCGCATAGATTTCTTGCAAATCGTGAAATGCTTTTTGTCAGGATCAGGTCGATTTTACCCGCCTTGCAATCATCCATCATCTTCAAAAATCCCTTTCTTTTCTCAACGCTGGTGGCGGTAATCCCATCGTCTTCATATATCCCTGCAAACTCGTATTCCGGATTACTTCTGATATAATTTTCATAATATTCCTTTTGCAGCGTAAGCGAACCTTCCTGTCCGGTTGAATCGGTAGAAACACGCACGTAAGCAGCCACACGCATCTTATGTCCACGTGCAGTTCTCAATATTTCAGCAGGAACCGCAGGATAAATCGTCACATTGCCCTTTTGTTCGGGAGTTCCGAATGATGTTTTCTTTATGGCCAGATGAGCACTCATATCTATATACGCAAAAAAACATGCCTCGAAATTACTTCTTATTTGTTTGGTTTTTATTAAATAAATGTTACAAAACAGTCACTTATACGTACGTTTCGCAAAGCTGCGGCGTAGGTAAGCAGACAAAAATGGTGATTTTCAGAAAAAACAAATGGAGAATGGAACGAATACTATTCGAAGCCATCTCTTTCCGTATCAATCCATCCTCCCGTGTAGGCGCAGATGCCCATACGGGGGGAATTAACCACCGGCAAGGCACAATCTTCGAAATCGGAACATGTTTTGGCATGTTCTTTGGCGCATTTATCACAAAACATGCTTTCGGCATTCCATTCAGCGGTACAAATTTGCGTGGCAGGCAGTTTTTGACACGAATCACACAGCCATTCCAAAGGTTCATCGCGCGAAAGCAATACGATTCGACCGTCTGCCTTCACCTTATATTCTCCCAACACGATTAGCTGAAGGCTGGTCGTACTGCCGAAACCATACGCATATTTCAGTTTCTTCTCCTTGCTGAAAACGGTTTTCACTTTCCGCGTCATGGGTATTTCATTGTTTTCGCTTTCGTTTTGCGCCAGCCATTTATCAAAACCACAAGAAACATACAGCAAGTCCAGATAGCAGCTATCTCCAAATTCCATCCTCAACATGCCATATTTTGCGAAATTGTCTATACCTTTGCAAGTAAAGTTACATCAAACGGCACTATATGAAGCAAATCTATCGTAATGAGCACTCTACTGATATTTGGAGATTGGACATGGAGGAATTTATTTAACATCAAAGGCTTGAGGTAAATGAAGTTTTTTGATAATGTAAATGAATTACTTAAATCCGACTTGCAGAAAACCATAAGGGAAAATGGAAAACTGTCTGTTGCAGCCTCGTGTTTTTCTATTTATGCTTACGAAGCGCTTAAAAAGGAATTGGAGCATGTAGCAGAATTGCGGTTTATATTTACTTCTCCTACTTTCATCGCAGACCAGGTTCCAAAAGGGAAAAGAGAATTTTATATCCCTCGGCTTAACCGGGAACGCAGCTTATATGGGTCTGAGTTTGAACTGAAATTGCGGAATGAATTGTCTCAAAAAGCGATAGCCAAAGAATGTGCTGCATGGATTCGTAATAAAGTTGTTTTTAAATCGAATATTACTCAAAGCAGTATGCCCGGTTTCATCCATCTAAGCAGTGATGATGAATACGTATATATGCCAATCAATGGATTTACAACAGCTGATTTAGGTTGCGGCCGAGGGGATAATTTGTGTAACCCAATAAACAGGTTACCCATACCGACAAGTCAAAATTACCTTCGTATATTCAATGAATTATGGAATGATAAATCGAAGATGCAAGATGTGACCGAAGAAGTTATTCATAGTATCAGCGAAGTATATAAGGAAAACGCTCCTGAATTTATTTATTATATAACGCTCTACAATATTTTCAATGAATTTTTGCAGGATATTTCAGAAGATATACTACCCAATGAAGCGACAGGATTCAAAGAAAGCGCCATCTGGAATAAATTGTACGATTTTCAACGCGATGCCGTCCTTGCTATTATCAGTAAATTGGAAAAATACAATGGATGCATCTTGGCAGATAGTGTAGGTTTAGGTAAAACTTTCACGGCCCTTGCCGTTGTCAAATACTATGAAATCCGGAATAAATCCGTCTTGGTATTATGTCCCAAGAAACTAAATGATAACTGGATAACTTATCGCAGTAATTTAGTAAACAATCCCATTTCAAAAGATCGCTTAAGATACGACGTCTTGTATCACACCGACCTGTCTCGAACGTCTGGTTTATCCAACGGATTACCTTTGGCCCGCATCAATTGGGGCAATTACGATTTGGTCGTTATCGACGAGAGTCATAACTTTCGCAATGGCGGACAAGTAAGTGAAGATGACGAGAGGCAAAACCGCTACATGAACCTGATGAACAAGGTGATTCGTACCGGAGTGAAAACAAAAGTATTGATGCTATCGGCAACGCCTGTAAATAATCGATTCAATGATTTGAAAAATCAATTGGGGCTGGCTTATGAAGGCAAAGCTGATACGATAAACAAGCTGCTTAACACCTCCAAAAGCATTGACGACATCTTCCGCCTGGCACAACTCGCGTT
>JAISSD010000202.1 GCA_031273295.1 Prevotella sp. | reverse complement strand
TGGGGTGATCCGTTCAGCTCTGCTGCATGACCGTTCGTGGTGGAATGTGGTAAGATGATACATGTCAAGGTTTACTAAGAAATCGGTTGGGCGTGTCGAAACTTTTCGGCCACTTCAATGTTCGGAGCTTTAGTCGAAACAGTTGACAAAGCGAAACGAGTGATATTTGTAGGCGACCCGAATCAGTTACCGCCGATAGGTACGGGCAAACCATTTTATGAACTTGTGCAAAAATTGCGGGCTGAAGATGGGCAACCTCGCTATGCAAATTTGCTTGTGTCAAATAGGCAAAAACAAAGCAATTTCGACGACGTGCGCCTCGACGTAGCATTGGGCAAAATGTTTACTGAGGATGCTGCTTCACAGGTTGGCGACAATTTGTTCGAGCGTATTGCACGCGACAATGAAAATATCGAATTTGTAAAATGCGAGGATGTTTCCCTGCTGCCCCAAACTGTATTCGATACGCTTGAAAAAGCGTCAGGCATTACCGATATTGATAGCTTTGACCTATCGCTCGGAGGTGTCGTCAATGGCGAGTGGATGAATTTTGAAGATGCCGGAGCAATTGCGGATTGGCAGCTGCTCACTCCATATAGGAATAAAGAATTATCCGGTTCTCTTTCACTGAACAGAGGAATCCACTTAAAATATCGTCCCAATGAGTACGAGAATTGCAAATACAAAAAAGTCTTCACAAAATACCCCTTAGGGTCAGACACAATCATTTATGGTGAGAAAGTCATAAATATCAGGAATCAGGATAAGAAAGGATATTTGCGGTCTGAGGAAAAATATATCGACGGGCATATCGCAAATGGTGAAGTTGGCATTGTGCGAAAAATATGGCAGAGGACAAAAAGCAACAAAGTCAAAGCCAACACACATGAAGTCGTTTTTTCCTCTCAAGACGAAATATCATACAACTATTTCAGCAACATCAGCGAAGGAGAATCTGACCTCGAACTCGCCTATGCACTGACAGTTCATAAGGCGCAAGGTTCAGGTTTCAGAGCAACTGTCTTTATCCTTATCGAGCCGGAATGCGGGATTGACCCGTTCGTCACTCGCGAATTGCTGTACACTGCGCTCACTCGCCAGAGCGACAAAGTGTTTATTATTTATAACAAGCAACCGACAGAACTGAAGAAATATACTAATCCCGAATACTCTGATTTAGCTCATAGGAAAACTAATCTGTTCTGCCAACCTATAATCCGCGAACTGAAATCCGGTTGGTACGACAGCAACTTAATTCATATCACGCTTGTCGGGCAGCGTGTCCGCTCCAAGTCTGAAGTCATAATTTCAGATGCGTTGTATCGTGAGGACATTAACTATGATTATGAAAAACTGCTCATATTCGAAGACGGCACGAAAATTCTGCCCGATTTCACAATCACGAAAGCTGACGGAACGGTTGTCTACTGGGAGCATCTCGGAATGTTAGGTGACTACGGTTATCGCAAGGACTGGGAGAGGAAGCAACATAACTACGCTGACCACGGAATTACAATTGCAAACGGCAAGCTTATGACTTCCCAAGACGAACTATCCGGGGCGATCAACTCACAGATTATCGCGCAACTCATTACAGAAAAATTACTATAATCGCTATAACAAGATGAAAAGAGTGGTTCTGTCTATAGCGAGCGAGAATAATGTTTCGATTGCGAATAATTTCATCACTGAGGGAGAGATGCCCTGCATAGAGCGGCAGCAGGATCACGTTCACCATCGGGAAAGTCGCCGTTTCTTTGGGACTTCCTAGCGAGTATAAAAGATAATGGGCGTTACTCTGCCTGTATCCGGCAATCTCCGTTTTTCGATAGGCAATAAGTGCCATATGCACTAATAAACTAAGAAATCTTTGGTAAAAATGAATGGCACAATGCTCGGGCTCCATACAATAGGCCACCAAATCCCGACTTCGGCGGATTTATTTTTACAAAAACTTACAGTGCTGTGATAGCAAGGTGTATAAAACACACGTAGTGCCCGCGAAAAAATACAATGGCAATTTCGTAATGGGTTTCTAAAATGTGTAGACGCTCCTTGCAAGCACATAAAATGCGGGACCCCAGTCGCTTTTCGGGCCATAATCCTCGAACCGCAGGTTGATGAATTTGAATCATCGTAGATGCCGTCTATTTCTGGATTCATGAGATATTGGTCTTTCACCCATTGGGTGAAAGTTTGATTTTGCGAAAAGCCTTGATATTACTGAATTCAACGCCATTATCAACCGGTCAACCTGTGGTTTGAGGCGGGAGGAAATAAATTGACTAAACTGGAAAAAAGTGAAAACCCCATAGCTATAGCGGTAAGTAATAGAAAGGGAGGAGTTGGCAAAACTACAATATCTTCTATATTAACTCAGATTGCACTTTCTAAAACGGACAAAAAAGTTTGTGCAATTGACCTTGATCCACAAAAGAATTTCACTGATTCAATGAGCCTGTTTGTAAAAAATAATCCGACATTATTAAATAATCTAGTAATAAAGGATGCAATAACACAAGAAGGAGATTTTATAATTGTAGATTGTCCCCCCGCATTAGAAAATCAAACCAAAATGGCGATTGAATTCGCAGATATTATTATCGTTCCAATCATGGCAGATTTTTTTTCTCTTTTAAATCTCGAAGTCGTTTTTGAAATTGGCAACAAATTAGGTAAAATCCGTGAACAAATGCCAATTGTCACAATCGGTTTTAATAATGCCGGTGTCGTCTTGTCTACGAGCATAAGGCAACAGTTTTCTGAGAGAGGCTATTTTATTGCCGGTGATTTGCCTGTACATAAACTTATACCCTTTAATATGGCTGTTGGTAATCAATGGGATAAGGGAATGGGTATGGAATTTAGAAAACAATTTTGGAAATTGTATAACGATATTGAAATAAATTATAAAAAAATGTTAAATAATGACATAAAAAATCTTTGGAATGGGAGTTAAAAATGCCAAATCTATCGTTAAAAGAAACTAAAAAAAATCAAATAACCAATAAAAGAAAATCCGATGATATACTTCGAGATAATCTAACAAATTTAATCGACAACAAAAAACCGAATGTTGATGATATAAAAAACATTGCGGATAGCGAGTATTCTGAAGTTAAAACGTATGAAACCCTTCCGGAAATAGGTCCGCGGTTAAAGAACGCATATGAAGCCGGACAGCTTCCAGCAACACATCGTGTTTTGTATGATTCGATTGTCAAAGAACTTAGTGACAGAAGTGAAGGCATGGTTAAAATACAACATCTGTTGGTGAAAACACGTATATCGCGAAATGCGGCTGGTGTCATACTTAAATGTCTCCAAAAATACGGCTATATTCAATTTCAAGTCCAAAAAAGAAGAAGCGAAGGTACGTTTATAAGACTTCTGAAAATATAATACATGCAAAAACAACGTTGAAAAAGTAATAATATAAATAATACAACATAAATTTGATGTAGTAGTAGGAACGTTTCAAAAGAAACGTGGTGAAAAAAACATACAAATAAAGATGTAGAATATGTGATATAGTAAATGCAACGTACGAAAAAAATAAAGTAATTGTAATGTTACAAATAAAATATAGGAACTTGTAATAACAAATAGTCTCACCCTCAGCAAAAACTATATATGTTTTTCAAAAAAATTTGCTTAAACAGTAGTTCTGTCTAATACGCAACTAATCAAAAAATCAAAATTAAAAGCAATTAATATATCTTTTACAACATTACACATGAAACAATAAAAAAATAATGTTGCATGTGTAATGTATATATTGGAATGTGATAATAACAATGTAGATATATGATTTATGATATTTTTGGTTCGCAAAACATTACTTGCGGCTTTTTAATGCCTGTGGTTCTATGAGTTTCCTCACTTGTTCCAGAGGTAAACCTGAAGTTTTTGCGATGATCTCGACATCGACCCTTTCCGCAAGGAGACGCTTGACCATTGTTATTTTCTCTTCTTCTCTCCCTTTTTCAATCCCTTTTTTTATTCCCTCTTGTTTCCCCTTCGTATAAGATCCCCGTAACCTGGAAAGTTCGTCCATGCGCGCTTTTTCTCTAGCGTCATAGATGAGCTGGGTCTTTTGATCAGAGGAGAGCGTTTTGAGAATATCGACGTTCTTTTGGATAGCCGGTTTTTTTGTGGCAAGCATTTCATATTCCTCCAATCTCTCCGCTTTCATAATTATTAAATCAAGAATGATCTTTAACTATATAATTGTTTTGTTTTTTCCCCTTAATGAATAATGCAACATTATATTTATGTTGTTGTAAATATAATGTATTTATATGAATGTATTATTTGTAATGTTGTTATATGCATTATACTGTGTCTTGCGAAAGATTACGCGAGGTTTTTCATTCCTGTGGCGTGATGAGTTCCCTCACTTTCTCTAAAGGTAAGCCTGAAGTTTTTGCGATGATCTCGACATCGACCCTTTCTGCGAGGAGGCGCTTGACCATTGCTATTTTCTCTTCTTCT
>JAISSD010000120.1 GCA_031273295.1 Prevotella sp. | reverse complement strand
TTTTTTAAGTTAATAAATTAATAATTAAACAATAATATATAAGCCGGGATAATTCCCGAACGAATAATTTCCTTTTTCTTGATGACATTTGCCGAAAATCTGCGGGATGAGACGCACGTCCTGCTGTTTTCCGTGCTTTTTACCGGAGACGTAGCGCGCAACGTCTCTACAAATCCGCATTTTTGATTTTATATCTTTATTTCTCATTGATTTCTCCATCCCTAATTTCAGTCAAGGTTGTATCTCTACAGGATGCAGGGAACAGTGGTGCATGTTCCTTTCTATCGGGCGATACATCCCGGGATGTGAAACACCACAAAGTTCAATCGTCCCGACAGGTACCGTTATAAATTGTCTGTTTCCCATTGATTTCCTAATTCTTCATTCCTAATTCTTCATTCTTAATTCTTCATTCTTAATTCTTCATTCTTCATTCTTAATTCTTAATTCTTAATTCTTCATTCTTAATTCTTCATTCTTAATTCTTCATTTCTAATGTATCCCTCGCTACCTGTAGGCGAACAACCGGCGAGTATCTGGACAGTATCGATAGATGAAACGATCTCTTCCGTGCGCAACAAAGAGTCTAGAGCCTCGAACATCCTGCGGTTGTCGGCATAATCCCGCAGCAAATCCGAACTTCCGAAAGGAAAGTAAAACACCTTGGGAGCATAAGGATCGATATGACTGGTTCCGGTAGCCTTTATTCCTGTACCACTTGTACCTGCGCCTGTTCCCGCAACCGGAAGACCCTGTGCCGGCGACAAGACCGGCAACAGGGAGAACAGGAAGAACAGGTTGACAGGCATTGCCGGAAAAAAACGCAAAAAGGCGCCTGCCACCGGTTGTCCTGTACCGCCGGCACGATCCCGGAACAGCGAAGAAGCGCCCTGTCCGAAGAAACGGGTAAATGTTTTTCGATGTACTGCTCCTGTTGCCGATATTGTTTTATGCATGGAGTATGTGATATTGTTTTTGCACATTATTTGTTATTGCTTGGTCGCTCTGCAACCATCTATTCTCTATCCAACAAATGTATTGAATCCGTCTGAATGAATTGTTGCTTATTTCCGCCTTTCTATATTCAATTATCGGAATTCAGAACAGAAATCGAACATTTTGACGGATGTAATCACAGGCAATCGCAAACAGGGCGCAAAGGACGCAAAGAACCGGCACGTAGGGGCTAACCTGTGTATGCGCCCGAACCGGATTGTTCGTGTTTGTTATATTGGGGGATAGAAACTCATCGTCCATAATCTGCGTTCATCCCTTCAATCCGCGTCATCTGCGTGCTAAAACAGCGCCCTGACCGGACGAAATTACGTGGATTTTGTGCAGGATACATTCAAACATAAATGCGAATCGAAATTTAAGACTGGAGACTGGATGCAATGCTTCGAAGCGTCTTTTAACTGTATAATATTTAAACGGAACTTGCCGGCTCCGGCCTCTTTACAACCTGGTTACAAACGTCCGGCTATTGCTTTAGAGTTTTTTAACCATTTAAGTTTTTTTATCTCCAATATTAGAAACGTTTTACCTAAATTTGTAAATTGATTGGATTAAGTATATGAACAAGAAAGCGAAATCGAAGAAAGCTACATCTTCCGGTAAATGTGCGCCGCAACAGATAGTGAAAAAACTATGGATAGCTTTCGGCTGCATTATAGGACTGATTATTATCCTGTTTACATGTATCGCCACAGGCGTCGTCGGCTATATGCCCGATGTGGAGGAACTGGAAAATCCCATAGATAAATACGCTTCCCAGATCTATTCTTCCGACGGCATACTGCTGGGCACCTATTCGCTGGCTCAAAATAACCGTATTTATTCAAATTACGGCGACCTCTCGCCATACCTTGTACAAGCCCTGGTTGCCACCGAAGACGCGCGTTTCTATTCCCACTCGGGAATAGACGCCTATGCTTTGGCGCGCGCCTTGGTAAAGACTATTATTCTTCAACAACCGAGCGGCGGCAGCACTATCACGCAACAGTTGGCAAAACAGCTTTATTCTCCTCCTGCGGAGAACTGGATGGTACGCGTTTTTTTACGCAAACCCATCGAATGGGTTATAGCCTCCAAACTTGAAAGATATTACACAAAAGATGAAATTATAAATCTTTACCTCAATCAGTTCGATTTCCTTAACAATGGCGTAGGCATTCAATCGGCGGCGCAAGTATATTTCAATAAAACGCCGAAAGACCTGAAGATAGAAGAAGCGGCCACCCTGATAGGCATGTGTAAAAACCCGCACTACTTCAATCCGAGAAGACAGCCCGAGAGAACAAAGGGCAGGCGCAACGTGGTGCTCGACCTCATGCGCAAGAACGATTATATCACACAGCATCAATACGATTCACTGAAACAGGTTCCGCTAAAACTCGACTTCAAAAGGGTTGACCATAAAGACGGGCTGGCGCCATATTTCAGGGAATACCTCCGCCTTACACTGAACGCAAAGAAGCCCGACAGAGCTAATTATGCATCGTGGCAACGGGAACAGTTCGCCATAGACTCGCTTAACTGGGAAACAAACCCGTTATACGGATGGTGCGGCAAAAACAAAAAGCCCGATGGAAACGCTTATAATCTGGCGACGGACGGACTCAAAATATATGCCACAATAGATTCCCGCATGCAACAGTACGCTGAGGAAGCAATGACGGAACACATGAGCAAGGACGTACAACCCGCTTTTGATAAAGAAAAAAGAGGCCGCCCGTACGCGCCATACTCCCGCTCCCTGTCAAAGCAAGTAGATTCGCTACTCTACCGGGCAATGAAACAAACCGACCGCTACAGAAACATGAAGAAAGGCGGAGCCTCTGAAAAAGAGATACTGGCCGGGTTTAAAAAACCTGTGGAAATGAAAATCTTTTCATGGAAGGGAGAAATTGATACGATCATGACTCCGTGGGACTCTGTCCGTTATCACAAGGGATTCATGCGATCGGGATTCATGGCAATGGATACGCATACCGGCTATGTGAAAGCGTACGTGGGCGGTATCGATTACAGATATTTCCAATACGACATGGTAAATATGGGGCGCCGGCAGGTGGGTTCAACGATAAAACCCTATTTATACGCATTATCAATGCAGGAAGGCGTGACGCCTTGCGACCAAATGCAATATGAACAGCAAATACTGATCGACGAACTGGGGCGTCAACATCCGCCTCGAGGTATAAAAGCCGCCAAAGTAGGGGAAATGGTAACTATAAAATGGGGCTTGCAAAATTCCGACAACATGGTGACCACCTACCTGATGAACAGAACGTCGCCTTACGCTTTCGCCCGTTTCCTCCGTTCATTCGGACTGACAGGACATATAGACCCTGTGCCGGCCATGTGTCTGGGTACGCCCGAAGTTACGGTAGCGGAAATGGTGGCCGCATATTCGGCTTTCGCCAACAAGGGGGTAAGGGCAAACCCTGTGTATGTCACCCATATAGAAGACCGTACAGGGAATGTGGTGGTCAACGGGAGTTTTACCACGAAGCTGGACGAGGTATTCAGCGAAGGCACTTATGTGAAAATGCTGGATATGCTGCGCGGCGTTGTCGACGGAGGTTCGGGAGGCCGGGTAAGAGGTTATGGCATTACCGCTCCGATGGGAGGAAAAACGGGCACAACACAGAACAATTCTGACGGATGGTTTATCGGTTTCAGCCCAAAACTTTCTGCCGGATGCTGGGTCGGCGGCGAAAACCAATCCATACATTTCGATCGCATGAGCGAGGGACAAGGGGCGGCTATGGCGCTTCCCGTATTCGGACTGTTCATGAAAAAAGTATATGCCGACCCCAAACTGGGATACAGGCAGACTGACCAGTTTGCTCCTGCTCCGGGATATGGAGTATGCGACAAAGGTGCGGAAGACGTCCCTGATGCAACGCCGACAGTAGGTATCGACAAGATGTTTAGATAAGCGGAATAGCGGATATCGCCCTTTTATGCCATGGTAAAATACTATTACACGGTCGACTTTTTGAAACAGCAGTGCGAGCCGTTTTCGACAGGACGGAATCTCGTTTGATGCTATTTCACAAATTCTACCGCATAACCTTTTTTAGCTAGTTGATACAATACGCCTTCCTTTCCTGCAAGATGCAATGCTCCTGCCACAATCAGGCTTGGTTTATTTTTCATTATTTCCGGCAAGCTGGCAACCCACTTGTCATTGCGGTTTTTATTTATGGCTTTTTGTTGTATTTGCGACATTTTGCACAGCTCGTCAGGATTATTGAAAGCCAGATCATACATGCCGATCAAATCCCCGGCTTTGTAACAAGCGTTCAGTTTATCCAATTGATCTTTTTCCGTATCCTGATTTTTTACGCTGCATGCCAAAGACTTTGCCTGATCTTTTAGCGGTTCGGCGTCAAATAAAGCGTGGATTTGATCATCTACTGTCTCCAAGCCCAAAACCGTTTTTCCGGATTCTTTTGCTATCCGTTGTACATAAGAGTCAATGGCCTCGTGCGACATGGAATTAAATTGGGGATATAGCTTCGTGTAAAGCGCAATGGCATAGACCATTGATATCATTCCCGGCTTGAATCGTCCCATTTGTTCCAGTCCCGCACCCATAGCAGCTTTCAATCCTTCATCCAGCGTTTTGTATTCTTCGGCGGAAAGTAAACCGGAATAAGACTCTCCGGCAGGCATCATCGCCGCCTTTTGTATTTCTTGCCGGAACGCCGCCGGATCCGACAAGAGTAACTCTCCCACTGTCTGTTGTGTTTTCTCCATTGCGTCTCTTAATCCCGGAATACTATCGACAAAACTCACATGGATCAAGTGATGCGTACCCGGAATATAAGATGGCTCGGCCAAACCGTTGCCCGACACTTTCCAAAGAAGAGCGCCTGTATATTCATTTCCAGACTGAGCCGAAGTCGTCAAAAATACGGACAAGAACAGTGAAATTGCGAAAATAACTGATGTAATGACTTTCATTGGAATATATTTTATAGTTACCGATTGTCTTTTTCAAACCCCTGTACTTCTTTTATGGATGCTTCCAGCTTTCTGATATTTTTCAGATAAGTGAATTTATATAAAATGTAAATTCCCGGTATGCCTATTCCCAAACCTGCGACAAACCTGATCATATATATTGTATCGGCTGAATATTCCGAAACTTTTGGAGTATAAAAAACAGGAAGCGCGAAAATAACAGACAGGAATATGATCCCGACAATCAATTCCGCATATATATATACCTTGTATTTATTCATGTGCAAAGATATCTCCAATATATTCATATTCATCACATCCGTTTTTTTTAAAAAGAGAAATTTATAGATCTGCGAAATACCGCATAAACAGCCAAAAATTATCATAATAAAAACAGGTATATATTCATCTTTCCAATAAAGGACGCCTAAAAGAGGAATACACGGTATCATCACCCACATACCCAGTTTTTCATAACAAAGCAGTTTTTCAAAAGCGCTTTGCCCCTCGTTGGAAATCATCTTTTGTATCTTTTCATTGTCTATGGCAGGTTTTATTTCTGTTTCCCGCCACGTTTTCTTTATGTTGTCCAAATCCATAACGACTAGATTTATTCGTTCGACATATCCCTTAACTTATCTTTTATCCGGCTTATTTTTGTAGCCACATTCGTTACCGTAAGCCCTGTTATCTCGGCAATTTCCTTATACGATCTATCATCGAGATAAAGCAAAACCAAAGCGCGTTCTATTTTTCCCAAACGGTTTATAAGTTTATATAATTCCTGTATTTCTTCGTTATTATCCACCACGTCGGGTATATCCATGGATATATCCACGCAACTTGTATTTTTTTTACTCCTGCGGTAAAATGAAACGCAGGTATTCAGCGCGATCCTGTATATCCAGGTGGAATACTTGCTGTCGCCTCTGAAAGACGGGAACGCCTTCCACAGATTCAACACCACTTCCTGATACAGATCTCCTATCGGATGCTCCATGTCGGCATAAAAAGAGACGACTTTGTAAATGATACCTTCATTCCGCCGTATCATTTCCAAAAACTGCGCGTCTTCATTTACCCTTTGTTTCATCCGCAAGCATCACTTTTTAATATATGTCGCCATTACACCCGAATAATCACATTGTAAACTTTTTTAGTTGCAAATTACGAATAACAAGATACAGGTAAATTCTTTCAATTACAAATCAAAACCCGTATCGGGCCTATTTGACTGGTCGTTCCTACCAATGACAGGACGACGAATGCTTAAATTGATGACATTGGGACTGTCCCTGTCCCGACCCCTGGTCATAAAGCGTCGTTTTTTTCCTGCCATATTTTGCAAGAAAAACTGATAAAAACATCTAAAATCCTATGTATTCAATATTTTTATGCTAAATTTGCACACTTATAATATTTGTGTGCAGTTTTAATGTATGGCCATAAACAAAACCCGAAATATATTAATTGACGTAGCCCGTCAGCTATTCGCAAAACTGGGCGTGGAAAACACAACCATGAACGATATTGCCGTGGCTTCGCACAAAGGTCGCCGTACATTATATACATACTTCAACAACAAGAATGAAGTTTACCAGGCCGTACTGGAAACCGAACTTGACCAAATGTACCATGCATTGCAATCGGTGGCCGGCAAGAAACTTCCTGCTGACGAAAAACTCCTTCTTTTCTTTTATACCCGGTTCGACGCCGTAAAAAATGCCGTGGCAAGAAACGGCACATTGAAAGCCGATTTCTTCCGCGATATCTGGCGGGTGCAAAATGTGCGCAAATCGTTTGACGTAAAAGAAATACAGGTACTGAAAGACATATTGACAAAAGGAGTGGAAGAAGGGACTTTCGAGATGCCCGATACTCAGGCCACGGCCGAAATTCTTCACCATGCGCTGAAAGGATTGGAAGTACCGTATATAAGAGGACAGATAAGAGCCGAAAGCCTGAAAACAGAGTCGCAGCGCGAAAATATTGCCTATTTGATATTTGAAGGGATCAAAAAAAAGAAATAAGAATCAATTAAATATGCTTAACTTACACTTTAAATTATGAAATTACTTGAAGGTAAAACCGCTGTCATTACAGGCGCGGCTCGCGGCATTGGCAAAGCCATTGCCCTGAAATATGCAGAACAGGGCGCGAATATTGCGTTCACCGATCTGGCTATGGATGACAACGCGAATGCGACAGAAGCTCAAATCGCCGCATTTGGCGTAAAAGTGAAAGGATATGCGTCTAATGCCGCCAACTTCGAAGAAACCCACAAAGTTGTAGAAGAAATTTTGAAAGATTTCGGTAAAATCGACATCCTTGTCAATAATGCGGGCATTACCCGTGACGGGCTTATGATGCGTATGAGCGAGCAACAATGGGATATGGTGATCAATATAAATCTGAAATCCGCATTCAACTTCGTCCACGCCATCTCTCCGATAATGATGAAACAAAAAAGCGGAAGCATCATCAATATGAGTTCTGTCGTTGGCCTTTCAGGCAATGCCGGACAAACTAACTACTCCGCATCAAAGGCCGGTATGATTGGATTGGCCAAATCTATCGCAAAAGAATTAGGTTCGAGAGGTATCCGCGCCAATTGTATCTGCCCGGGATTCATCATTACCGAGATGACCGGCGTATTGTCTGATGAAGTGAAACAAAAATGGGCGGAACAAATTCCGTTACGCCGTGGAGGTACTCCGGAAGATGTCGCCAATGTGGCCGTATTCCTGGGTTCAGAACTTTCGTCTTATGTCACAGGACAGGCTATCCCTGTTTGCGGCGGCATGAACATGTAAGAATTGCATTATCCCCGATTGTCCATTAGTGATACTCCTGCATCTTGCCATGCATCAAGGACAATATTTACCATACCGTGCACGGCATGGTTTTGTGCATGCAAAGTATGTGGTAAAAAACCGGGTGCATTAGACTACGTCAGTTCGAATTGCCTGGTTTTCAGCGCTTTTCTTTCCGTCTTCTTTTTCTTTGCGTTCTTTGCGGTTACAGAGATTTTTTGTAACCGCAAAGTTCGCAAAATTTTAAATTTTCACAGTCCATTTACAACCTGCTATCCCAAAGGATGAAAGGAAAGGCCGATCCCTGATTCAAGGATAAAAAAATGAACGACGCAATCCTGAAACGAAGCATGATTTTTGTCAAATCACCAAAGTCCGTAATAATAAAAATCATGCAAGTTCCATATGTCAATTGAAAACAAAATGATTATCATATGAAAATCCTGTAATCCTGAAATCAAGATTCAGACAGTTTTCCCGTTTTCAATTAATATTCGGGCGCAACTTCCCTTATTTCTGGATACAACGAACAGTGTAGCCGAAAACACGACCGTTCGCACTCATAGACGGCGCACCCGTAACGAAGCTGACCCTCATTACGCTAGTAGAGGAAGTGGTAGACGACCAGTAGCGACCGTTCGTACCCTGGCTAGTCCACTCACCGTTAACACCGCGGAATCCGGCGGCAGGCAGGTAAAGGAATTCATCGGGAAGGGCGCCGGTGATTTTTATACGGTTATCGGCGACGGCGCTACTCTTCGCCATCAAGACGGCCAAATCTGCTTGTGTAGGAACCTTCCATCCATCAGGACACGGGCCTTGTGAATTGTCACCCGACCATAAAGTGTCATCTCTATCTTCCGGCTTTAACCAGTCATTGGGGGCTGAAGAGCAGGTGATAAACAGATCCTTGTAAATACCGGAAGCCTCTGCGGCGGTAACAGGGCCTTCTTGCAAGTCGTTTGTCCCGTAAACAAACTTTGCGTAACTGCGTCCCCACTGGAAATAATGACCGCAACCAACAGGCGAATTTTCAGTATATTCGATAGAAGTCGCCCCAACATTCACAGGCGCCCAATACTTTCTTTCGGCAGGGTTGTCGGAATAGTTGCCCTCGACAAGAACAGGCTTGTAATCCGTATTTTCGTAAACCGGAACGGAGGTAACGGTAAATGTCTTTGTCTGGCCTCCTTCCTTCGCTGTTCCTATTGTAAGGGTACCCGCAATCGGATAAGTAGTCTTTGGCAGGGTGATTTTATAGTACTGCCTGATTTTACCGACAGAATAGGTGACAACCGGAGCGCCGTCGGGAACGGGAGTCACATCTGCAACATAATCTGTTCCCAAAGTCAGAGAAAGCGTGGCCTTCAAGGCGTCCGTCGCCTTGCTGTCGCCGTCGGTATAAAAACGCAACTCGCTGTCTTCCGTTTTATCCGACAGATCGACAGGAGCGTCGGCAGCCAACTGAGCGCCGTCCAGTTCAAAGCCCCCGTACTCAAAAGCCCAACCGGCAGACGGCGAAGCGGGAACAGTCTCGTCGTCCTTCCAACCGGAAGGCGTCAAAGTGAACGACAGCGTAGTCTGGTTGACGCGCGATACTGTCAGAATGTAACGGCTGTTGGCGCTAATTGTCTGTGCGGAAGCCAGTCGGACAGTGAACAACTGAGGCCTTTGAGGTATATTGTCGTAAATATAATAACCCTCCACCTCGATTACGGTAGAACCCTCAGTCTCCAAACCGGACTCGGCGGCCAGCTCCCCGGGCCAAAGGTAGAAAGCGCCTTCGGCAAGACCGTTATTTATATTGGCTATACCGTCTACCGGGATAGCATTGTCACCTCTCAAGGAGACTTTGTCGGAGAGAGGAGCACGCGACTGGCCGTTGTCTTCTTCGGTAAGGTAACCGGAAGACAGGGTATTCAATACATGGATCTTGGTGATTGTGAAGAACGTCTCCCTTTCGTTGTAACCTTCTTCGCCCTCCGACAGATTGTTGTTCTCCTCAACTCCGTCATCGGCGATGTTGTCTATGTCGAAACGCGCAACCCTGTGACGAAGGATTATCTCCTGAACCGGTTCGGTACCCGCAGACAAACCGGGAATTGTCGTGTACCCAACCATCAACATGTTACTCCCGGAAATCGAAGCAGTACCGGTAGCGTTGGCAACGGCGGCGGTAAAGTCATTGAGAGTGGCGGCGCCGACAACGAAGTTATCCGTGAGATTGCCGCTAACGTTAGCAACGGCATAGAACACGTAATTACCTCCATTGGTGAAGTCGCTCACATCGAACGTGACCTGCACCTCCCCCTGATTCTGCTGAACGCCGGATTCGGATTTCTTTGCCACCAGAAATTCCTCGGCAGGAACGCCCGAATTCTTGAACATGTAAATGGTGACGTCGTTTATCCTGGCCTCGTCTTCCGTTGCACCCACGGAGCTTTCGTTGGCAGTACCGCCGCTAA
>JAISSD010000110.1 GCA_031273295.1 Prevotella sp. | reverse complement strand
TGAATTTTGTTAATGATTTTGAATAAGTATATATTATCCAACAAATATATTGAATCCGGGTGGATAAGCCGTTGCAGATTTCCGCCTTTTTATATTCAATTAGCGGAATTACGATGCGAAATCAGGAAGAGAGGGTGTTTTTATGCCTGTGATGCCGTCCTTTCGGATTTGGCTACGCGTCAATGCAAGGAAATTAAAGAATTTAAGGAGTTTAAAGAAATTGAGGGAGCTGAAACATCCGCCCAAACCGGCGCGCGTCATTCCGACTGAAAGGAGGAATCTGCCGGTCAAATGCACCCGGACACACCTGTTTTTCGTCATGGAGACAGGCAGAGAAAAAGACATGCCTCATGCCTCTTTTCAAGAAAATATTGTGTTGATTTTGATGAAAATTATTTGTGGATATGGATTATACTGTCCTGTAAGGACGTAATTGCCAGGCATGTTCAATCGCCCTCTAATCCGGAAAGCCATGAGTAACTTGTTTAACAAGCAGGCAGTACAACTGTTTGACATATACAGACTTTCATGTTTCAGTATCCGGATACGCCGTTCATTGTTTGTTCATGAGGAATGCAAGGGCTTTTTCCATATCCTCCGGCGTATCTATTCCTAAAGTTTCCACATCGGTATATCCCACACGAATGTGATATCCGTTTTCTATCCAGCGCAGTTGCTCCAGTGATTCCGCTTTTTCCAGCGAGGATTGAGGTAATTGTGTTATTTCACTTAAAATATCCGCACGATAAGCATACATGCCTATATGTTTATAAAAAACATGCATGCCGAGCCATTCCGTATGATGAACATCGCGGATATAGGGAATAATGGAACGGCTGAAACAGATGGCCTCATTTTTTTTATTTACAACTACTTTAGGCGAGTTGGGATTGAACAAGGCCTCAAATCCGTCTTTTTTTCCGAACGGTTTTACCAGTGTGGCCAATTCTGTTCCGCTATCGTCAAAACAGTTTTTCAGGGCTTCTATCTGCCCGGGTTGAATAAACGGCTCGTCTCCCTGTACATTGATTACAACATCAAAGTCTCCGCCTATCCTTGCATAAGCCTCTTGAACGCGGTCTGTCCCGCTTTTATGGGCTGAAGACGTCATAACAGCCTTGCCTCCAAACGATTCTACCGTATCGAATATACGGGAATCGTCGGTTGCCACCCATACGTCATCAATAGCTATATTCGCCTGTTCGTAAACGCGCTGTATCATCGGTTTGCCTGCCATATCGGCAAGGGGTTTTCCGGGAAAGCGGGTAGAAGCATAGCGGGCGGGAATAATAACTATAAATTTCATGTGATAATAATTTTGTTTTCAATTGACATATGGAACTTGCATGATTTTTATTATCACGAACTTTGGTGATTTGACAAAAATCATGCTTCGTTTCATGCGTATATAATTTGTTTTTAACGGTCACAAGGAACCCTGACATACTGGCTCCGCCGGACGTTGTTTCATGCCCTTTGGCGCAAATTTTGCATGCCCGTTTCATGGAGAGATCTTATTATGCGGATACATCTTATCCTACACTGCCTTCAAGGCTTATCTGCAATAGCTTCTGCGCCTCTACGGCAAACTCCATAGGCAGGTTTCGCATCACTTCTTTCGCATATCCGTTGACAATCAACCCTACGGCTTCCTCTGTGCCGATACCGCGCTGGTTACAGTACAATATCTGGTCTTCGCTGATTTTCGAAGTAGTCGCTTCATGTTCAATAATAGCGTCGGAATTGGCAATATCCGAATATGGAAATGTATGCGCCCCGCATTTGTCGCCCAACAGTAAACTGTCGCATTGCGAGTGATTGCGCGCGCCTTCGGCTTTCGGAGACACTTTCACCAATCCCCTGTACGAGTTTTGGCTTTGTCCCGCCGATATACCTTTCGATACGATGCGGCTTCTGGTATTCTTGCCGATATGGATCATTTTGGTACCCGTATCCGCCTGCTGGAAATTATTAGTCACAGCCACCGAATAGAATTCTCCGACAGAATCGTCTCCGGCCAGGATACATGAAGGATACTTCCATGTTACGGCTGAACCCGTTTCCACCTGTGTCCACGATATTCTGGAACCGCATCCTTTACACAGGCCCCGTTTAGTTACAAAGTTGTAGATGCCGCCTTTACCTTCCTTGTCGCCCGGATACCAGTTTTGCACAGTCGAGTATTTAACTTCTGCACGGTCAAACGCCACAATTTCCACGATAGCCGCATGCAGCTGGTTTTCGTCGCGCATAGGCGCCGTACAGCCTTCAAGATAGCTGACATACGAATCATCGTCGGCAACTATCAATGTACGCTCAAACTGCCCTGTATTTGCCGCATTGATACGGAAATATGTGGACAATTCCATCGGGCAGCGAACGCCTTTGGGGATATATACAAACGACCCGTCACTGAATACGGCCGAATTGAGCGCCGCAAAAAAGTTATCACGATACGGGACTACCGAGCCGAGATATTTCTTTACCAGGTCGGAATGTTCTTGCACCGCTTCGCTGAACGAACAGAAGATAACGCCTTTCTCTTCCAGTTTTTCTTTGAATGTTGTTTTCACGGAAACACTATCCATTACCGCGTCTACTGCCATGTTCGTTGCGCCGGCCAACATTCCGCGCTCGTGCAATGGCACCCCGAGTTTATCGAATGTCTTCAATAGTTCGGGGTCTACTTCGTCGGCGTCTTTCGAAGCGCCTTTCTTTTTGGGAGCGGCAAAATAGCTGATATTTTGGTAATCTATCGGAGGAATATTCAGGTGCGCCCATTCGGGCATATCCATTGTCAGCCAATGGCGGTATGCTTTCAGCCGGAATTCGAGAAGCCATTCAGGCTCGTTTTTCCTGGCCGAAATCAGACGGACAACATCTTCGTTAAGTCCTACCGGAATAATATCTGTTTCTATCTCTGTCACAAATCCGTATTTATAATCGCCGGAGGTAACATTTTCTAAAATTTTATCCTGATCCTCTTGCATGAGTAATTCGTTTATTAAATTGACGGCCTTTTCGGTTTGCAAAGATATGATATTTCACGCATGTAAAATACATATATAAATATTTTGCATCACTCATAGAACGGATATAACAGACTTCTGTTTACTCTTTTGTTTTTAGCGGGTATCCGTCGCAATGCCCAAGCATGATATAATATGCTTTTATCCAGAATATTACCAAATTTGAGTCAAATTGAAACATGTAATTATTTTAGTATTTTAAAGCGCCAATACACTCACGAAAATCCGTTTTCCAATTTAACCTTTTACAATGGAAACAACGGCATGAACGTTTACAACAATTCGGGAAAAGGAACGCTAAACATCACCCGGACAAGCGATTCCAATGCGCCCAACGACAAGAAAATATTCACGGGAAATTTAAACAGTTTAACAAGTAGATAAAAATTCATGTGGTTAACGAAATTAATCCGTACTTTTACCCTCTGTAAACTGATAATAAAATGGGAGCAAGCAAATTTTACACAAAGGAAGAAGAAGTAGCCAATACCGTATCTCATGCCGCAGGCGTTTTACTGGGTATTATCGGCGGATATATACTGCTTGCCACTGCCGCCGATAATGGCAACGGATGGGGTTTGGGGTGCGTCATTGCCTATCTCTCCGGCATGATGGCCTCTTACATTACGTCCACATGGTATCACGGCTGTACCCGTGACAAAAGGAAAAATATGCTTCGCAAGTGCGACCATGCGGCTATCTATTTGCATATTGCAGGCACATACGTGCCGTTTACTTTGCTGATATTACGCGACGAGGGCGCATGGGGCTGGTCGCTTTTCGTTTTTATATGGCTGGCGGCAATAGCGGGGCTGATACTGAGCTTTGCGAAACTGAAAAGCCATAGCAACCTCGAAACCGTCTGCTTTGTGCTTATGGGAGGCGCTATATTGGTCGCTTTCAAGCCCCTGGTGGACGTATTGTCTGCCGACGGCCGCATTGCCGCGCTTTACTGGCTTGTGGCAGGAGGTATTTCCTATGTTGTGGGAGCATTGTTCTACTCGTGGACAAGGAAGAAATACATGCATACCGTTTTTCATCTGTTTGTGCTGGGGGGAAGTATCTGCCATATAATTGCCATTTATCTCATTTTATAGTTGCGGGTTACAATGATAATCCCGTGTATCGGAAATTCTACAGATTAATCTCCATATTTATGAAGAAATACTGTTCGGCTTTACTTCTGTCGGCGTTTATATTGCGAAAATTGGGAGCGATCTTCAGTTGTTTCAACGCTTGGAATTCTGCGCCTACCATCATTAATTGTCCATCGGAATTATTCCATGGCGATATAAAATTATCGGGACCGGAAGAATCCATCAGGTCGTAACGGGCAAACGCCCTCCATTTCGGGGCAATCTTTGCGGAAGCATAGGCCGAATAGCCATAATAATCCTTTTTATCTATAAAACCTTTGTTATAAACCCGGTTGTATTCCACGCCTCCGGATATTTTCCTGTCCTGATAGCCCGCGAATAGGGACAGTGAATATTGGTCTCTATATTTCGTGCCTGTTATCCCTGCCGGCAGGGCGTCCCGTTGAGTTTCATCATCGTTGTACATATCGGCGTATATTCTGAATATGACATTTTTTACCGGATACAGGTTCAGTCCTGCGGCATAACGCATGCTGTTGTCTTTCTTCACATTCCTGTATCCTTCCCCGTTGGTGAGGCTTATATCCGCTGAAACAAGATCGTTGAAAGTATATCCAACCGTAAAACCCAAATCCACGCTGGGAGCCATTTTATTCAAGTCCTGAAAAGATTTCATCACATAGCGGTGCATGAAGTATTTTTCCTGCACGCTGAACTGCATCAGGCCTATTTGTCCTGCGCTCACATTAAAGCCTTTGTCATTCCAGTTCACAAAAGCATTGCGAAGATATACCTCAAGCCCGCCGGACGATGTTTTGCCAGCCACTCCGTCGATGACGATCTGCGCCTGTATGGTGCGGGTAAGTCTGTAATTGTATCCGAGAAAAGCTCTGGTAATATCGAATCCCTTCTCTTTATTCACATGTCCGAACCCTGTGCTGTAATCCAGAAAACCTCTCGCTATGACCTTTCCCGATGGTTTAAAAGCGGCTGAGTCCTGTGCGAAACACGGGCTGACAGCTTGTAAAACAATGAAGCCGAGAATAAAATAAAGTTGTTTCATGTCGGTTGTTTAATTTTTATGCAAAGTAATGACTAAAGATTTGAAAACAGCTTTGTTGCATTGTTAAAATTTGGTTAAGATATGGTTACGGTTTTTCGATACGGCTATAGATTAACCGTTAAATATCGAATGAAATTCAGATATGTATGCAGTTGTAAACCGCACAAGATATACTGTCTTTGTGCAGGTACAAACCTGATATTTTCATCTGTTTTATTTTAAAATTATAGCGCAAAAAATTGAAAAAAATCAATGGATAAAATGAAGGCGGGGCGAGACATAGCTAATCCCGCCAATTTTTATCCGTCTGTGTGTAATTCGGGAAATTTCATCTATATTTGCACCATGTTTGATTTTTTATGGATAGAAACACCCGTTATATTGCCCGTCTAATATTCCAGAATCGCATTTATTCTTGTGATGGTGGTGCATTTGAGTGTTTTTTCAGGCAAGTTAAGCCACAAGGACAGTATGGGGATAGAAAAATGATGGATTTGATAATACAACGGGGGCATATTATCAGGTGTATGCTCCGGAAGACATCAAAACAAGGGAAAAGGAAACCATTGACAAACTTGTAGCAGATTTTGCAGGGTTATATTCTTATTGGCAGGCTATTACCCCGATAAGGTTTTTCTTCTATGTTGTAAATGATAAATATAAAGGTGCGTATCCAAGTTTGTATGCCGAACTTCAAAAAATAAGGGGTCAATATGTTGATGTTACAGTCAATCCTTTTTTGTCCAAAGATTTGGAAGACATATTTCTTGGCTTGGATGAGAATAGCGTAACGGATATTATCGGAATAATTCCATCTCCGGATGATATTGTCGTAGAATATGGAGTTATGAGAGATGTCATAGATTACTTGTTAATGGTAGTCACTAATCCGCAACAAGAGGTAATTCCCCTGAATCCTGATTTTGACAAAAAAATATCTTTCAACAGTTTAAGCAGAGATGTCGCCGCTTACTTGCAATGTCATCGGATAAATGAATTTGCTATCGATGATTTTTTTGAATTGAGCAGTAGCTTTGCCAAAAATGAACTGCGGAATGTATACTATACTTGGTTATAAATTGAGTTATCGTATAATTGAAAATTGAGAGCCAAATGAGTCTTTAGGGCATCCCTGTTTTCCTTGTTTGCCGTTTTCGCGAGAGAGCGATTTATCGCCTCGACAAATTCAGAAAACTTGCTGTAATATTTGCAATTAAGACAATCCTTTTTAGTCCATTTCCAAAGACGCTCTATAATATTCAAATTCGGACTGTATGAAGGCAGAAACAACAGTTCGATCTTTGACTCTTTCGCCCTGTCCGTAACATACGCACAACGCTGGTATCTGGCATTGTCCAGCACGACAGTAACCGGAATGTTATCTTTTTCATGTTTTACGGAAATCTTTTCCAGCAACTCGCAAACGCTTGACGAATTGATATATGAAGTATTGCAAACAGAGATAAAATCGTGCGAAACCGCATCTATCGCACCT
>JAISSD010000094.1 GCA_031273295.1 Prevotella sp. | reverse complement strand
ACGTTCTACGGTTGGAATACTCTTATTTATACGCCCGGATATTTCAGAAGCATTTAAGCCGGATACATTCAATAGAAGATTGACAAGTTCATTTACTCCATCACTTACTCCATCATTTATCCCATCATTTATCCCATCACGAAGAAGATTAAGCATCTTATCATTCTGTTTATCAGTATTATTTATCCCATCATTTACTCCATCATTTACTCCATCATTTACTCCATCATCCGAAAGAAAACCAGCATGTATCGGAAGCGTCGTAATGAAATAGCTGTAATTCTCATCCGTTTCAAAGCGAGGTTCGGGCGAACCGTTCTTTGCCATTTCCTTACGGATGAGAGGAATGCCGGTACCGCGACCTTCCGTCATATCCAATTCTTTCAAGAAGTCGCCGATTCTCCGATTACGGTACCTCTTATTTCTGATAATCCCTTTCTGTATATCATCGAATTTTACGCTTCTGTCGGGACCACCTTGATTAATGATTTCTATGCAATCCGGTAAAATCCGTATTTCTACCGGCTCTCGGATTTCCCAACTCCTGTGATACAAAGCATTTACAACACTTTCTTCCAAAGCCCGAAACGGATAATTCCATATTCTTTGCGCTTCGGCTCTGTCAGGTAATTTGTGTATTCTTTCTTTTAACACAACACTTTGTAATTGCAGAAGCGCTTGCTGTATTTGTACATAAACAGGTCCCGTGATAGCCGGTTTTTCGTAAAATGTAGGGTCGCCCAAACCATTTGGAAATTCAACTATTTCTATTCGCGAATAAGGGAAGAATTTTTCCGGACGATGGTTGAACATCATCAAAGCAATATTTTTAGGGTAAAGCAATTCGTCCGGGCCGCTTATCAAATCCATTGCCCGGTAAATGTCGTTTATGGGCGCGGTTTCAATTTGCTCTATCAGTGAGCTGCTTACATTCTGCAAGTATTCCCGGACTAGCAGAGGAGATATGTCTTCAACGCTTGCCTGTGTATTTATCCGGTCGTCGAATGGCGTTTGTCTGGTAAGGCTTATCAATTCGTCCCGTTCATCTTTATTGGCTTGAACCGTACTTGCATATCTGCGGATGTAGTAATGATACCGCTTGTCTTTGACCTTGATATCTTCGGGAACTTCGTAGGGACGCCTGTTTCCACCCGGAACCCAGATTACAAGTATGGACGCATCGTCAATGGTTTCAATGCTGATTTTCGGTGCATAAAAAGGCCGGATAAGATTATTATATCCGATCATTTCCTTTTGGATAGTATCCAGTTGTTCAACGGGAATACCGGATACAGGGCGTTTTGCCCGCCCTTTTTCTTCTTCGGCGCCAACAATAATATAACCCCCGCCAATGTTCTCAAAATCATTGGCAAAAGCAGATATTGTCCGGTAAATAGCCGCCGGATTCCATCCTTTTTTGTATTCTATCCGTTCGCTTTCAACTATTTTGCCGGATATTAATTTTTCGAGGTTAATATGTATTGTCATACAACTTTATTCTGCATTGCAAAAGTACTAATTTATAAGCTACTGATCGTCAGGTTTTGTCAAGAAACTTGCATTTTTCACCCTTTCTTGCCTTTCAAAGAAAGCCAAATATTTATGGAACAAATATTTTAAACTTATCAAGAGCTAAAATACGGATGAAAAATCCGGAATATACTTAAGGAAATCTTCAATGACCTAGAGTGTATCTCATAAATATTCTATCAAATCCTTGCTGTTCATGCTCTCCATCCCGTATTTCGCGGCAGCCATGTCTCCGGACAAGCCATGTCTGTATACGCCTAAAATAGCCGCATGTTCACTGCTGTATCCCCTCGCGATCAGGCCTGTGATATAGCCAGTCAACACATCGCCGCTACCGCCTTTAGCCATGCCGCTGTTGCCGGTGGAGTTGAAATAGCAGTTCCCGTCGGGCAGGCAAACCATGGTATGCGCGCCTTTAACAACGATAATGGTTTTGAGATTGGCCGCCAGTCTTTTTACCAGTCCGATTTTTTCTTCTTCCGTCGTCCATTCCCCAACCAGCCGTTTTAGTTCTCCCGGATGCGGCGTAAGAACAGAACCGGCAGGAATATGCCGCCTCATTTTATAATGGTCTGATATGATGTTTAATGCGTCAGCGTCTATTACAACCGGTTTATAAACGGAACATAGCAGTTGTTTGAGCGCTTCGACCGTTTGTGGAGATTGTCCCAGTCCGCAACCCACGCCGATAGATGAGTATTTGGATACATTCGCAGGCAGGCCGGAAAAAAAGCATTCATTGTCCAGGCTTGGTATAGCGGATGGATAAGCCGTGTTTATGGCATATCGCTCTTCGGCGGGAATATGTATCGTTACCAGGCCACAGCCGGAACGCAAGGCTGCGCCGGTTGCTAAAACAGCCGCGCCGGCCATTCCTGTTGAGCCGCATATGAGCAGAGCGTGCCCGTAAGTTCCTTTGTGTGCAAACTTGAGCCGTTTCATCTTTATGCTTTCGATAAAATCGGCTGTTATATAATGGTAGGATGTTTCTGCTTTGCCTGTATATTCTTTGCCAAGGCCGATAGGCAATATCTTTATTTCGCCGCAATATTCGCCTGCTTCGGGTAATAACATTGCCAGTTTTGGAAATTCCAGCGTCAGGGTTATATCCGCTTTCATGATCTTTTGGTTCGCGTTTCCGGATTCGCTGATCATTCCCGAAGGCAGATCTATGGAGATAACCTGATTGGGCAAGCCGTTTATCTTGTCGATGATGGATAATAAAGGTTCTTTAAGTCTACCTTTTACTCCTGTGCCAAGCAAAGAATCGACAAGAATCGCATCCTCATTTATATTTTCCAAATCAACAATCTTGACGCCGTCTGGCAAACGCTCCAGATTATATCTGCATTCTTCCGTAAGGCGCTCTTTATCAAAGACCGGGCATACAGAGCAGTTATAGCCGGCATGATGCAGGATGCGGGCTACAGCCAGGCCGTCGCCGCCATTATTCCCTTTTCCTGCAAGAAACAGAAGCGGATGCTGCTTGTCCACATTGTTGCATATCCATTGTGCAATGACATTCGAAGCTCTTTCCATCAGTTCTATCGGACTGATCGGCTCATTTACGATTGTATATCGGTCGGCTTCTTTTATTTGTGCGCCTGTTAATATTTTCATGCGTATATAATTTGTTTTTTATGGACATACGGAACTCGCAACATATTGGCTCCGCCGATTCTCGATCCAATTCAATTCGCTTTTCATGTTCGCTGATTTGCCCGTTGATGCAGATAAATTCATTTTCCAAAGTTACGATTTTTGGGAGCAGAAAAGAATCTGTTCCTATACATTTCTGTTTACCCCGATAAAATTTTTATCTTTGTAACTGTTTTGGCGATGTAAACAGATATCCATCTTTTACATGAAAAGGGAATCCGGTAAGAATCCGGAACAGCGCCCGCTACTGTGGACTCTATTTTATTTTTTTTGAGCATTACTCTTGCCGCTGTCTATACAGTTAACATGAGCTGTTTTTCCTTTCTGATGACCAAAAAAACAGGAAGGTTACTCAAAAAAAGGAGCAAGTCAGGAAACCTGCCGGACACAACGTCAGATATATATTCCCGGGGCCAGGAGTATATTTCGATATATAATAATTAAAATATCCGAGGATTGGAAAAAGTCACGAGATTGCTTAGTCCCGTCATGTTTGTGGGAACAGGCAGCGATGTAGGCAAAAGCGTTATCACATCAGCCTTTTGTCGTATATTCCGGCAAGACGGTTATCATCCGGCTCCTTTCAAGGCGCAGAATATGGCGCTTAATTCTTTTGTTACTCCCGACGGGCTTGAAATAGGCAGGGCGCAGGCTGTACAGGCCGAAGCGGCAGGCGTTCCCTGCCATACCGATATGAATCCCCTGCTGTTGAAACCTACAACAGATAAAGTATGTCAGGTCGTATTGAACGGCAGGCCCGTAGGAAATCAGCATGCCTGCGAGTATTTCAGGGCAGAGGGGCGCGAAGAACTCCGCAAGGCGGTAACCGATGCTTTCGACCGTCTGGCACGGCGATACAACCCTGTTGTAATGGAGGGTGCAGGCAGTATATCCGAAATCAATCTGAGAGCTGTGGATTTGGTAAATATGCCGATGGCCATACATGCCGGGGCTTGTGTGATTCTGGTGGCGGATATAGACAGGGGCGGTGTTTTCGCATCTGTTTACGGTTCTGTAATGCTGCTTGCAGAAGAAGAACGGAAATATGTAAAAGGCATTCTTGTCAACAAATTCCGCGGTGATATCAGGCTTTTCGAATCGGGGGTGAAAATGATCGAAGACCTTTGCGGTATTCCCGTTATCGGTATAGTACCTTATTACAAGGATATTTATATCGAGGAAGAGGATTCCGTTGCGCTGCAAACCAGGAATCTGCAGGCAACGCACGGGAAGGTAAATGTGGCGGTGGTTCTGCTTCGATATTTATCTAACTTCACCGATTTCAATGTGCTGGAAAGGGATCCCCGTGTGCATCTCTACTATACCAACAATACCGATGAAATAGAGAAAGCCGACATCGTACTTGTTCCCGGAAGTAAAAATACACTTTCCGACCTGTACGAACTGCGTCGCAACGGGGTAGCGCAGAGCATCGTAAAAGCATACAAGAACGGGGCGACAGTAGCCGGCGTCTGCGGCGGTTACCAGATAATGGGGCAGGAGGTATGCGATCCTGACCATGTGGAAAGTGCTATCGAGCGTTTGCCGGGATTGGGTTTATTGCCTGTAACTACACAGATGAAAGGGGAGAAAGTCACACGCCGGGTGAAATTCTCTTTTCTCGGTTCGGATACTGTTTGTGAAGGATATGAAATACACATGGGGGCGACTGTTCCGGTAGAAAATGCCGTCCCCTCGCCATTAAACAGAATGGAGGATCACAGGCAGGACGGTTATTTCCTGAATGAAAAATGTTTCGGTACATATATACATGGTATTTTGGATAATGGTAGCGTAATTGATTTTTTATTGGCTCCTTATGCAGACAGGTTGTCGGATGCGCCATTCGATTTCAAGGCGTTCAAGGAAGAGCAATATGATAAACTCGCAGACCATGTGCGCAGGCATGTGGATATGGATTTGGTGTACAGGATAATGAGTTGACGCGCCGGTTGGCAAATAAGGAGTCGTTAGTCGTTTTGGAGCCAAAAACTTCATTGACTGAAATTTAAACAGTTTTTTTAATTCCAATAAATTTAGAA
This sequence comes from Prevotella sp., assembly GCA_031273295.1. Taxonomy (GTDB): domain Bacteria; phylum Bacteroidota; class Bacteroidia; order Bacteroidales; family Dysgonomonadaceae; genus Dysgonomonas. Next base: position 14,797 of record JAISSD010000094.1, on the reverse strand, counting down.
CACTGAAAAGTTTATAACAAAATGATACTGGGGCATGGTGACGACATATATACGCACGCCAGGAAAATTGAGAGCAATTTCAGTTCCAATATTTACAGCCGGCAGGATATGTCCGCATTGCAGAATCATCTGTGCGCGCACATCGACGCCATACATTCCTATCCCGAACCGGATGCGTTTTCGCTGGCGAATTTATTAGCTGAAAAATATGGCGTTGATCCGGATAATATATGCGTCACTAACGGGGCCACAGAGGCGATTTATCTGATTGCGCAGGCTTTCAGCGGGGTAAAATCGGCTATTATATATCCTGCATTCAGCGAATATGGCGACGCGGCGGCAATTTACAATCATACGATACATTGGGCCGGATCACTTGACGAAGTCCCGCTAAATACGGAATTGGTATGGCTTTGCAATCCGAACAATCCGACAGGAACAGTGACGGACAAGCATGTATTGAAAAAATATATTGAAAGCCATCCTTCCCGGTATATAATTATCGACCAGTCGTATGAATATTTTACGACCGGGGATTTGTTTGATGTTGAGGAAGCGGCGCAGTATAAGAACGTGATGTTGTTGCATTCCATGACAAAACATTATGCCATACCCGGACTGCGATTGGGCTATATATCGGCGCATGCGGATATTTTGGCGCAGATAGCAAAATACCGTATGCCATGGTCTGTAAACGGATTGGCCATCGAAGCAGGTAAATTTTTATTGAATGCGGGCCTGAAAACAATGAATATCGGCGACTATCTGAACGAAACGAAACAATTACGGGAAATCCTGGGCAAAATAGAAAGAATTACCGTTTATCCTACCGATACTCATTTCTTTTTATGTAAATTTGAAAACGGAAAAGCGTCTGATTTAAAGAAACATCTTATTGATGAATACGGTATCCTTATCCGCGACGCCGCTAATTTTTACGGATTGGATGAACAGTATTTCCGTATCGCGACGCAATCGCGCGAAGAAAATGAAATTTTGATTAACGGAATAAAAAAAGCTCTTTCGGGCTTCCTCTAAAGCGCTTTTCTACTTGGGGTCGAAGGGGGCTGTTGCTATATGAATATAAACCTGACATACATTCTGTTGTCTTTACTTCCGGGATGGATTATCGATAAACTTGTCGGCGACCCGGCTTGGTTGCCGCACCCTGTGGCGGCTATGGGCAAGGTTACGGCATGGGGCGAAAAAAGGCTGAATAAAGGCAAGTTCAGATTATTGAAAGGCGGAGTGTTTGCAAGCGTTCTTGTTCTGTCGGGTTATTTTCTTGTCTTTTTTATAATAAAAGGCTTGAATGACATTCACATCTGGTTGTCAATGGCTTTTTCTACAATAATAATATTCTATTGCCTTGCCGGAAAAACATTGATTGACGAGGTGAAAAAAGTGTTTGTGGCAGTCGATTCGTCGGAGGAAGAGGGTAGGAGACAGGTAGCCCGTATTGTGGGGCGTGATACTTCAAACCTGTCGCCACAACAAATTCGTACGGCGGCGCTGGAGACTTTGGCCGAAAATCTGAGCGACGGCGTAATTGCTCCTCTGTTCTGGTATCTAATATTGGGTGTTCCGGGTATCTTCGCCTACAAGATGGTAAATACGCTTGATTCGATGATAGGTTACAGGAATGAACGATACAGGCAATTCGGTTGCTGGGCAGCGCGTATTGATGATGCGGCCAATTATATACCTGCGCGTTTGACGTCCATGCTGATGATCATAGTGAGCGGGCGTGTTTCTTTGTTCTGTTTTATCGGAAAATTCGGGAGCCGGCATGCAAGCCCTAATTCCGGTTATCCCGAAGCCGCTTTGGCGGGGATTTTGGATTGCCGTTTCGGGGGGCCTAATGTCTATTTCGGCGAGGTTGTCGATAAACCTTATATAGGTTACAAGGAAAAGGAACTGACTGCTGCCGATATGAAAAAAGCGGTGCGAGTGAACATACTGACAGAAATATTGATGGTAGTTTTAATTATTGCCGTTGAAACGGTTTACCATATAAATTTTAAGACATGAGAATATATACGCGCGGAGGGGATAAGGGAAAAACCGGGATCTTTGGCGGACAGCGCGTCGACAAGGACGATGTGCGCATAGAAGCCAATGGAACGATTGATGAACTCAATTCGGCAATAGGCGTTGTAAGGGCTTGTCTGCCTGCGGAGCATGAGTGGCAGGGCGTTTTATTCAGGATCCAGACCGGACTGATGGCGGTGATGTCGCAAGTGGCTACTCCTTCGGCAATCAGGGAAACGAATATGAATGTATTGGACGGGGATCTGGATAAGTTTTGCGAAGAATGTATGGATAGGATGACAGATGAAATGGGACCCGGCAAAACTTTTGTTCTGCCGGGAGGTACCCTTGTTTCCGCACATTTGCAATTGGCGCGGACTATAGCGCGCCGTGCCGAACGCCGTTTGTGGACATTGAACAGGCAGGATGAAGCGCCGGCTTTGGTGATGCGCTTTATCAACCGTTTATCCGACTTGTTCTTTACCATGGCCAGGTATGAGATGTATAAGGCCGGGGATATGGAGGAACGCTGGAAAGACTTTTTGTATAAAAAGACGCCTTCTTCAACCTCTTCCTCCCAAAGGGAAATATATGAAACATCCCGGGATCAAGACTAAATGAAACACCCATGACAATAATAAATAATAGGACACACAAGGGGATGATTATGACGCGCTTCAGTCCCTTTGCAAGAAATTCAAAAAGAGATGGCAACGTAAACATTAACAGCGCTTTATCTTGAAAAACAGGGCGCCATACAAGGAGTTGGGCGGCGGTTTTTTGACAGAGAAGAAAAAAAGTAAAAAAAGCAGGGGCGTTAATGAAACAGTTAAAAGACCCGGGTGTGGAGGCAACGCTTTTGCAAACTTTATATATAATTGAATATCAAACAAATAAAAGTTGGAAACAGATGAGATATATTATTATGAAGAATAATTGCCATAGAATTGCCATAACGTTTGTGTTATTTTTTACTTGTTTTTGTAAGCTTTTAGCTTGGAGTGATACTATCACAATACGATTTACCGCATTGAAGCAGGCTTCCGAACAAAAGTTCTATTTTGGGAAAGAAAAAATAAATATAACCAATAGTACTGATTGGATAATTATCAATCATTTTGAAGGTCAATCATATTATACAATCTCTGTATTGGAAAATGAAAATGATGAGCCAAGAAAGAACCGGGTGATTTTAAAAGGCAAAGATCGGACGCGAGTTATAGATATAATTCAGGAAGGGCAGGATATAACATCTAAGTTTGAATGTGAAGAATTCCGGAAATTATTGAAATATTCGGGATGTATACGCGATCCGCAATTAATCAGGGTTCGGGATGTGAAAAACGTCAAAAAGATGGATTTGCAGGGACCGGACGGAATAGAGTCATTTGCCGGTTTAGAATATTTTAAAGCTCTCGAATTATTCAAATATGAGACTGCGAAATCTACGGAGAACAGGCTGGAAATTGATTTTTCAGAAAATAAAAAACTTAAGAATATTGATATTTCAGGAGTCAGTATTCGAAAGATAGATATCGGTAGTTGTCCTGATCTGGAAGAAATATCATGTACCAATACTCTGATAGATACTCTTGATATCAGTAAGAATATGAAGCTTCGTAAATTGAAGCTTTGGTCTCATTGTCCCAATCTTGAAAAAAACTATAAAGGATTGCGGGCAATTATATTTCCGGTATTGGAGAAAGAAAATCCATTGCTGGAAGAATTGTATTGTGGAGGAGCAGATATATCCGATCTGGATCTTTACAAATGTCCTGACCTGAAAAAGATAGATTGTCTCCAAAGCGGTATTGTTAATCTGGACTTGAGAGAATGTTTCAAGTTGGAACATTTGGTTTGTTCCGGCAATAAAATCAAATATTTGGATTTAAGAGATTGTCACAATCTTGAAACTTTAAAATGCAATGATTCAGACATTGAGAGGATACGATTTGGAAAAAACAGGAAATTAACAGGCATAGATTGCAATAACAATATATTGACTGAACTTGAAATATCTGCACTCGATAATTTGGAATATCTGGATTGTTCCTACAACCGGTTAACATTATTAAATGTTTCTGCAAATAAAAAAATAAAAGAACTCTATTGCAGAAAACAAATTTCGAAATGGACTATCGTAGAGAATGGTCGCGGAGGTTCTTTAAGGGAACTTATATTGCCGGATAACTTAAAACAAGAGAAAGGATTGACAATATTAAAGTTGGATGATAATAAAATGGAGAGTCTGGATACAAGTAAAAACCCCTGTTTGGAAGAACTGGACTGTCAGTTTAATAATCTCAAGAACCTGGATCTATCCAATAATTCCAAATTGAAAATTGTAAATTGTGGTTATAATTATATCCGGCGTCTTGATTTCAGCAACAACGAAGATCTACTGGAACTTGATTGCGGAGAGCAAGGTTATCAATGGATAAGGCTAATTGATGAAGAACGCAATCTTTTAAATTATTTAGACTTGCCTGATCAGCAGTATAATAAAACTGGAACCAGGCTGAAGAAGTCAAGTATTAAGGGTTCTGATTTGAAGACGCCAATTGATATCAAAAATTTACCGGAGCTGGAATATTTGGATTATTCGGATAATGGATTGATGTCTTTGGACGTCACGCATAATCCCAATCTTACGGAGTTAGTCTGTTATAGCAACAATTTAAAGACCTTGGATTTGACGAAAAACCCTAACCTTGAATATCTTGATATTAGCTGGAATAAAATTAAGCAAATTGATTTGAGTAACAATCTCAAATTAAAGATCATTACATGTGTGGACAAATATAAAAAAGACAAGAGTGTAAAAACGATGACAGTGTATCTGTCGAAAGATATACTTGACGGCTCGATTAAATTTACGGATGCGGCAAGATATCGGAATTCACCGGAAAGAGAAGCTTCTCCTGTTTCCGATTATATAAGAATCAAGACTAAATGAAACACCCATGGCAATAACAGGACGCACAAGGGGATGAGCGCGCTTCAAAAGATCCGGGTGTGGAGGCAACGCTTTTGCAAACTTTATATATCGTTGAATATCAAACAAATAAAAATCAGAAACAGATGGAACAAAATATATTGCCCCTGAATACAATCCCCCCTCAACCGGAGTACCCCGCAAGAGGCGTCATACTTGTAACCGGAGGGCAACGTTCCGGGAAAAGCAGTTATGCTCAAAAACTGGCTTTATCCTTGTCTCCGAATCCTGTTTATCTGGCTACTTCCCGCGTGTGGGACGAAGAACACCGCAAGCGCATAGAACGCCATAAAGCGGAGCGTGGCAGTGAGTGGACAAGCTTGGAAGAGGAAAAAGAGTTAAGCAAATATGATTTTACCGGAAAAGTCGTACTGATAGATTGTGTGACCCTGTGGGCTACGAATTTTTTCTTTGATTTGCAGTCAGATGTCCGCTTGTCCCTGGATGCTTTAAAGTCAGGGTTTGATAGACTGACAGAACAGGACGCCCGGTTCATATTTGTCACCAATGAAATAGGTATGGGCGAAATGTCCCGGAATGATTTGCAACGGAAGTTCGCGGATTTGCAGGGTTGGCTCAACCAGTATATTGCAGCCAGGGCAGATGATGTTTACCTGATGGTGTCGGGTATTCCTTTGAAAGTAAAATAAGTATATGACAAGAAAATGTATCGACGTCTTGAATGAAAGAGAAAAACAAGAACGGTGAATAAGGAAAACATTGGACGATAAAGCAAGTATCAAAGCATGAGAAATAAATTGTTTCTCATGCCTTAACAATGCCAACCCCGGGTTGTACTCTTGAATACAGTCTCTCGTTTGTTATCAGCCGCTTCGTAGCGCTACAGGCTGTCACCGAGATCTTCCTTGAATTTTTCCAGCAGTCTTTGCGGCCAATCGTTGACCGGCTCAAGCCCGCCCATGAAAAAGCGCAACACAGGCGGCTCGTACACAAACCGAAGCCCCCCTATCAGATGACGGTTTTCGTATAACCATATCATGCGGTCTTCCACATATTTGATTTGCGAGAGGGTAAACACACGCCGGGGAACAGCCAGACGCAGAAGTTCCATATCCGCGTATGTTTCGTTGCCGTATTCGTCGCGTTGATTGGATACCGAACCACGCTCCATGCCGCGTATTCCCGATACAAGGAAAAATGCCGTCGCAAGCGCCCCTGCCGGATATTCCGTTTGGGGGATGTGAGAGCAGATCTGCATCGCATTCACATGGCAACCGAGTACTCCCGGAGGCGTTACCACGGGAATCCCTTTTTTATCCAGCGCATTTACCAGATATGCGATGAATTGGGGACTCTGGCATATCATGCTTTCATCCAATGTTTCATATAAACCTACGGCAATGGCTTCTATCTCACGGACCGACATGCCTCCGTAAGTAAGGAATCCTTCAAACAACGGTACAAGCGGTTCCAGTTCTTTAAATATGGCATGGTTGTTTGTGCAGATGCCTCCACCGCGTGATGAACTTAATTTACGGGCCGAAAAATAAACAAGGTCGGCAAGCCCGGTCATACAAAGGATGATTTCAGCCATGGAACTGCTTCTGAATTCTTCTTCCCGCTGTTTTACCAACCATGCGTTTTCTCCGAGTAAACTGGCGTCCAGAACAAGTTTAATCCCGTATTTATCGGCGATAGCGCGAACTCCCCGCAGGTTTTCGACAGAGAAGGGTTGTCCGCCAATCAGGTTTGTGGAAGCCTCCATGCGGATGTATGGTATATTTGCCGCGCCATGTTTCAGAATGCATTTTTCGAGCTTTTCCAGATTCATATTTCCTTTGAAAGGATGCCTGCTGTTTATGACATATGCTTCGTCGTACAGCAATTCCTCTATTTTACCGCCATATTGAGTGATGTGCGCCATAGCCGTAGTGAAGTGATAGTTCATAGGCACGATGCTCCCTTTGCGGATAAAAGCATTGGAGATAATATTTTCGGCTGCACGTCCCTGATGTACAGGCAGCAGATATTTCTTGCCCAATACGTCTTCAACGGCTTTCTGGTAGCGTACAAAGCTTTGCGAGCCTGCGTAAGCGTCGTCGGCAATCATCATGGCTCCTATCTGGCGGTCGCTCATGGCATTTGTGCCGCTATCGGTAAGCATATCCAGGAACACATCTTTGGTATCAAGCCTGAATGTATTGAATCCGGCTTCGTATAATGCTTCCAACCGGCGTTCGATAGGGACTAAATGTAATTTTTGTACTATGCGTACTTTGTGTAACTCCAGTGGAATATCTTCTCCACCATAGAATTTGATTTTAGCGGAATTGTCTGGCATGATATTAATTTATATAGTCTGTTAAAATAAATGGCGCAAGTTATGAATAATTATTCTAATTGGCAATATAATTACCGGTTAGATAATAAAAATATACAAAAATAGTTTTCTCTCTGTCTTTTTATCAAACCGGACATGTCAAATAGACTGTTTATATTCGGAATCATTTGTGAACAATAGAATTATCCCAAAATGTCCATAGGGATAATTGTTCACAAATATTCAATCTCATGATGGACTCCATTGTAAAACGATGCCTGTAACAGCATAGCCGTCAGGTTAAGAAAGTCTCATTCCTGATAAATTATATAACAGGTATCAGGTAGGGACTTAGGCTTGGCCACAGAGTATTGTCGTTCCTGGTCTGACGGTTATGCCCGGTTCGTGTGGCGGTTTTTCGCAAATGAAAAAAGTCAAAGAAATATTTTATAGTACCGGAAAACAGATTCCATGTTAAAAATCATTTACCCAGCAATCCCTTGCCGACATACCACCTGAATTGCAACAGCTTCCAACCCTTGCAGGGAGAAAGCGCCAATGTGTATCCGAAAAACAGGACAATAGCCGCGGCCCATTTCTTGCATTCCGACAGAATCCTGTTCCTGTAAGCTTTTTGCGAAACGCCTTTTGTGCGGATACGTTCACTCTTTCCGATGGAACAGGTCAGTTCCCTGAAATGCGCTTCAGTCAGTTTTTTCTCCGGTATATAATGATAGATACCCATTTGCGGTAAATAGTAGAACTGTTCCTTAGCCCGTGCAAGCCTGTCATAAAGGTCTTTTTCTTCCGCGCCGATCAGGCCTGCGCCCTTTCGTCCGAGTTCGACATTGAAAAGTCCGTATTTTTCGAATACGCCTTTCCTGAAAGCAGAGTTTCCTCCTCCGGGATACTTTCCGTTCCTGAACGGCTTTACCTTTTCTCCTTCATACAATGCTCCTCCAACAAGCTGTTCGGTATAATGTGACAGCCATTTCGGTTTTTCCGCCTCATAAACCGGAACAATAGGACCTCCGCAGGCATTTGCTTCGGGATGAGCTTCAAAAAACGATTTTATAAATGACAGGTAAAATTCAAAGACAGTAGCATCGTCATCTACAAAAACGAGTATGTCTCCCTTGCTTTCTTTCACACCTTTGTTGCGGGCATGCGAGAGTCCCTGATCCGTTTCTGTAAAATAGCGGAATTCCACCTGCGGATGATCTTTCCGAAACCGATTGCAAATACATTCCGTATTGTCCGTGCTGTTGTTATTGATCAGTACTATCTCATAGTCCTGGCAGGGGAAATCCTGTTCCGCAATGCTTTTCAGCGCATTGTAGATATATTTTTCCCTGTTGTAAGTACAAAATATGACAGAAAACTTCATTCTTCAGCTTTGATTATTTTCAGTTTTCTCTTTTTTTTCTCTTTACCAGAGGCATAACCGCAATCCCAAGCAATAACAATACAAGCGCTCCCGAAGACGCGGTGGCCACCGTACGGCTCAACGCATAATCTTCAGGCTCGAACTTGAATACGATTTCATGCTCGCCCGCAGGTACGCGCATCGCCCTTAATGTCCAATCGGCGCGGAAATGCGGAACTTCCTTGCCATCTATATACGCCTGCCAGCCGTCGGAGAAATAGATCTCGGACAACACGGCCAATTGCTCTGTGGCGGCTTTCGATTTATATTTCAATATATTCGGTTTGTATTCGGTCATTTTAATCGTTGCCGTAGAATCCGCGACGATGGTCAGTCCTGACAATTCATGTTCGAAACGTTTATCCACAATTGCCGTCTCAAGGGGATTGAGAGCGTTTATAGCCGCGATTTCTTCATCCGCGTTATTTACAAACTTGTACGCAGGCACAAACCATGCTTCACCCAAAGCATGCGGATTCACTATCGGCGCCAGTTCGGGATGATAAATCACATATCTGGCATTCAACATATTCAATACCGTAGCATCGCCAAGCATCGGCGCAATGCTATCTTGCATCGCCGCACCGATGGATTGGGGATTGCCTTGGCCCTGTTGCAGTTTGGCAACCTCCTGTTGAAGCAGAGTATTGGCTTTTTGCCGGATAAATCCGGTTTCGTTACCGAGTCGCGCGTCTATCAGTTCCTGGTAGCGTTTCAGTTTGGCGGCATGATATCCTCCTATCGACTTGTGATAATAGGAAGTCTTCGAATCTTCAAACGTATTCGTCAGATTGAGAACCCTGTAAGAAGGATCTTTATCCTGCAAAATCGCTTTATCGGCTGTAGACAGGGTGAATGACTGCGTTTCGTATGCGCTTTTGTTTACAAAATCGGATTCGTTCAGATAACGCTTGTCCACACTCCACAAGTCAATCAAAACCAACAGTGCAACGGCTATTGAAGAATAGAAAGCCGTTTTTTGTTTTTCCATTTTGCTGCGAAGAGCAAGGAATAGCGTCGCACCCGCAAGCAGTACAAATATCAATGAGCGAAACGCATCTGCGGATAAAAGCTCCTTCCGGTCGGCCAACAACGCATTGTAATACCAGTCGGGCGCTTGTGTACGCCACGCGGCGTCGGCGTCGGTTGTGAAATTGAAAAAGAAACCCGGAGATATCCAGAAAAACAGGCTCAATCCGCCTGCTATGCCAAGAGAGGCATAGAGCGCTTTTTTCAGTTCTTTTTTGCCTGTATCGGCTGCAAGGAATTCTTTCAGCCCCCACACGGCAACTGTCACCATCGTGAGCGCGGGAATAACCAAAGCTGTGGATACGGCCCTGAACTTGCTGTACAACGGAAAATAATAGAAGAATAGATCATTGAACCATTCCATGTTTTTACCCCACGACAGGAAAATAAAGAATACCGTAGCAGCCAGTAACCCCCATTTCACCTTGCTGCGTATAACAATCATACCCAGAATAAAGAGGAAGCAGATGATCGCCCCTAGATAGACCGGGCCTGAAGTGAATGGCTGGGGTCCCCAGTAAGTATATGACTGTATGCCTTCAGGGTCGTCTATCTGTGCACCCTGTTTCACTATTTCCCTATACAGGTTCGAAGACGGGCCTAATGTGCCTCCCGACGCTCCGCCATGTATATCAGGTATCATCAGGGAGAAAGTTTCGGCTTTCCCGTAGCTCCATGCAAAGGCATAATCCTTGTCCAGGCCTGCCGATTGTTTTTCACCGGAAGAGGCGGCTGTACCGGTAAGTTCCGATTTTCCGCGCGTACTTTCCCTGGCCATTTCCAGATTGGCGTAGATGTTTCCCATATTGCACAAAGCCGCAAGCGCCAAGGCAATAACCAGTACGCCCGATGCTTTCAGCAATGATTTTATATCTTTCCCGGAAATCATCTGCACGGCGAATACGATAAACAGAATTGCGCAAAGGATACCCGTATAATAGGTTATTTGCAAGTGATTGCTTTTTATCTGCAATGCCAGTCCCAAAGCGACCAGAAAACCGCCCGGCAGTATTTTCTTCCTGAACAGCGCCATCATTCCCGCTACAATCAGCGGCATATAGGCGATTGCCCATGCTTTGGTGATATGTCCCGCATCAAGTATTATAATGTTGTAGGATGATAACGAATAGGCAATTGCCCCAAGTACCGGGATCCCGGATTTAAATCCCATCAGGCAAAACAGGATATAAGCCATCAGCATTCCTGTAAACACCGGTCCGGCGGTGTTTCCGCCCAGCGCCTTCAACGGATATTCCACATAATGGAGGAAATTGGGGCTGCCACCCCATATACCTATCTGGTAAGCGGGCATACCCGAAAACATGGAACCTGTCCATGCCGAAGATTCACCCTCGTTGTCATAATAATCGCGTACTTCCTGCGATGCTCCGTTATAATGCAACACATCGTTCTGCGACAATACCTTGCCTTCTATCAACGGACTGAAATAGACCATCGTTATTGCAAAAAAAATTGCGATTGCAATAATATGCGGTAATATTTTCCCGGCTAGCGACTGTTCCTTTTTTATCATTTTATTTTTTAGTTTACTGGCGGTTAGAGTTCCGGTTTACTGCCTGTTAAAATTCCGGCAAACTCGAGATCCGCTCATTGTTTCTTTTTCAGTATATAGACAAGCGAACTGCTTCGTTTCCTGTTGCCCAGCGTAAGCAAAAAGAAAACGGCGCCTTTGGCCAATCCTGCAATCGAAGCAAGAAAAGTTCCTTTATTCTTCTCGCTCAACATGGATATGTAAAAGGTATCGAAATACATCGGCTTCACGTCTATCAGTTCAAAATGGAGTTTCTTTGCCAGAAGTTCGAAACAGGAAGGCGAAAAATGCCACAAATGGCGCGGTACATCGTAGGCCGCCCAATATTCCCGATAATGAACCGCGTCAAAAGAATCTTTATTGGGCAAAGCGATGATTGCCGTTCCATCGTCTTTCAATAACGAGAAAAGATGTTCCATCACACGGTTCGGATGTTCCATGTGTTCGAGTACATGCCACATGGTGATCACATCTTTTGTTTTTTCGCAAACTTTATATAAATAGTCGGAACTCTGACAATCGATATCAAATTTCCGCTTTGCAAATTTTCGCGCGGATTCTGATTTTTCAATGCCTGTTACAATCCATTTTTGCTCTTTCATCCTGTTCAGGAAGTAGCCTGTACCCGCTCCGATATCCAGAAGCATACCCGTTTTTTTCGTCGCATAACGGTTTACTGTTTTCGATTTGGATTTCAAAGCTATTTTCCTCGCCCAATGGTACAGGATATTTATAATGCCTTGGCGGGTATCGGAGTGGGATATGTATTCCGGAGCTTCGTAATACGGATCTATTTCGTCTTCGGCAGGAAAATCCTGTGTAAGCGCAAATCCGCAAGCCTTGCACCGGTAAATATCAAAGCTTTCCCGTGTCGTCAGATAATCTTTGCAGGACAAGTGCGGAACAAGCTCGGTATTCCCGCACACAGGGCATATATCGGTGTGTATCTTCTTCATCAATGTTTAAACAGTGACCTGTCTACTTCGTCAAAACTCTTGATAATCAGGCAATCCATCCATCCGGCGTAATCGTCGTCATTGGAATCGACTACGATGATCTTTCCGGCCCGGGCGTTTTTCGCGGCTTGCAAGCCGGCTATCGCATCTTCAAAGATAATGGTTTCTTCGGGTTTTTATCTATTATGGACAATGCTGTCCGATATATTTGAGGGTCGGGTTTACCTTTTATTTTGCCGTTATTATAGACAACCTTGTCGTACTCGAACCATTTAGCGAGCGGCAAGCGTTTGAAGTAAAAATCAAGGTTTTCTTTTCCCGATGCGGTCGCTATCGTAAAAGGGATCTTTTTATCTTTCAAGAAATCAAGAAAATCCGTTACTCCGCGAGCCAATTGCATATCGGTTTGCAGGCATAGCTCCTGATAAAGCCCTTCTTTTTCCAATGTGTATCTGTTTATTTGCTCGTCGGTGATCCGGCTTCCAAAAAGGGAGATAAATAGATCCCGGTTATTTTTTCCATGCATTTTGGAAAATTTATCTTCGTCGGAAAGATGTGATCCATGCCTTGCAAGGAAAATGTCCCATGCTCTGTTATGCAATTTGGTATCCCAAAACAATGTCCCGTTAAAATCAAAAATTACTCCTGAAAACGACATCTGTTGAATTGTTAGAATCTGTTACAAATGTACGAAATACTTGGATATGATTCACCGGCAAAACAAAATAAACATTTTTCCCGCGTTCATTATGTTGTCAACGGGCAAAACGATGTATGTATTTTTGTTGTCAGGCATTTTGTATCTGTCCGGGATAGAAGCCGCCCTGAGCGGCGGATAAAAAATGTTTTTCCACGAATGCCAATATGTGATTTTTTTGTATATTTGCAGTTCAATTGCGGATTTACAAGATAATCCGCAGCAGTACTTTATGGTTACACGGTTTTATAAAATACAAGATGTTGATAATGATAGTGTTTTTCTGTTCGGGGCAAGACAAACAGGAAAAACTACCGTTTTGAAACAGTTATTTCCCGAAGCCCGTTATTACGACCTTCTGAAAGCTGACGAGTTTGAGCGCCTCAACCGTCGTCCGGCATTGTTGCGGGAAGAATTGATGGACTGCATCGCCAACGAACTGGTTATTGTCGATGAAGTCCAAAAGATACCGCAACTGTTGGACGAGGTGCATTGGCTGATTGTAAACAAGGATCTTCGGTTTGTATTGAGCGGTTCAAGCTCCCGCAGGTTGAAGCGGGCAGGAGCTAACACACTTGGCGGACGAGCGCTTGTCAATTACCTGTATCCTTTGGTCAGTGCGGAAATTGCCGGTTTTAACCTGATTAAAGCCGTCAATAACGGTATGCTGCCTCGACATTATTTAGTGGAAAATGCGTGGAAGCGGTTACAGGCTTATGTGGGTGTTTATTTGCAAGAGGAGATAAAAACGGAAGCCCTGGTTCGCAATCTGGCTTCATTCAATCGTTTTTTGGAAGCGGCGGCGCACACAAACGGCGAAATGGTGAATTATCAGAACATTGCGACTGATTGCGGTGTCAGCGCCAACACTGCAAAGGAATATTTTTCCATTCTGGTGGACACCATGCTCGGCTATATGATGCCCGCATACCGAAAAACAATCAAACGCAGGCTGATACAAGCGCCGAAATTTTACTATTTTGACGTCGGTATCGTCAATTATCTGCTGAATCGTAAAAATCTCCTGCCCGGCTCGGCCGATTTTGGACATGCATTTGAACATTTTGTGATACAGGAAATTATCGCTTATATCGGATACTCGGACAGCGAAAATCGCATATCTTATTGGCGTACCAGCGGTGGCGTGGAAGTGGATGTCATTTTGGGTGACGCTGACGTTGCCATAGAGATAAAATCCGCCGCTGAAGCTCAGCCCAAACATTGGAAAGGCTTGAAAATATTTGCCGAAGAACATCCTGCCGCCCGTTTGATCTTGGTTTCGTTAGACTCGAAACCTCGTCGCTCCGATAACATAGAAATCATGCCTGCAAAATATTTTTTGCAACAACTTTGGCAAGGCAAAATATGCGATTAGCACAAAAAAAGGCGACAACATCGCTACCGCCTTTTTTTGCTATTGTTTGCCGTCATTGCGGCTTGACCCGTTCTGTCCCAAGCGCACGGTCTTTCTAAAAGCGCACTGTTTATAAAGTGTCGAGTACGCAAAGAACTGTCCTGAAGTAAAAGTTGGTTGTCGGCAGTTATTCCGGCTTCGCCCAAAAGAGTTTTGGATTATTTGTTTTATAATAGATACATTTTGTGCCTTTTTCTTTATTTTCGGTTTCTCTTTTGTTTTTCATTAAGTACCTTGACTATATCTGCCAGTGTTCTCACTTGACCGTATTTCATTATTTTATAACTCTCCGAAATTTCAGAACTCCTGACTTGGCACAGAATAAACTGTCGCATTTTTACAGCGCATGAATATCCAATATATTTATACAAGGTATATTGCGATATTAAACCTGTCAAAATCGCGACAATACCGGT
>JAISSD010000083.1 GCA_031273295.1 Prevotella sp. | reverse complement strand
ACCGGTATTGTCGCGATTTTGACAGGTTTAATATCGCAATATACCTTGTATAAATATATTGGATATTCATGCGCTGTAAAAATGCGACAGTTTATTCTGTGCCAAGTCAGGAGTTCTGATGATATTCCATTGCTCTACTGAGGTTGTTCTGTCAAGAAAATGAGGTTAAAATGAGGTTAAAAACAGTGTCCGCCCGTTTTTTTAATCCTGTAGCAGAGGTTGTTCTGTTGGAAAAATCAGGTAGAAACGAGGTTTTTTACCATATACCATCCATGTACAAAACCATGCCGTGCACGGTATAACACAAAGAATACGAATATGTCACAAGGGACACAAGGAAAAGCGCTCCGTGCCCTTTGTGATACGCCTTGCGCCCTTTGTATTAAAACAACAACTGTTTGAAAAACAACAATTTGAATTGAATTGAAAATCGGCGGAGCCAAATGCGCCCTATTGTAAAAAACCTCGTTTCCACCTGATTTCTTGACAAAACAGTATCTCGGTAGAGCCAATGAGTTACCCCAAACGCCAAACCTCATTATAATACATCTGTCGCTATTGTTACAATCGTCAGGAGGAAAGCCACTTTGAAACAGATGTAAAAGGCCATTGGCTTTCATTTATAGGAAGACTTGTCCCAATTGAATATTTTGGGCTTTTCTATCAAGTATGGCTGTATTTTCTTGTAATCGTCTTCCGACAGGTAGTTTTTAATGTTGTACACCAAGGTTAAAGAATTGTCGGACGGGGATAAGATCATTTTCATCGGATCCATGTCCAACGCCGTGTAAGCATTCCTGAAATCCTGATTTTCACGGTCTGCATCGTCTTTGATAAACCAGTCTTTATTTTTTTCAGGAAACAGATCTCCCTGATCGATAGGCAACCATTTTGTAGTATAGAACCGTATCCGGCTATCGCAGATACTGTCTCTTCCGCACACGGTTTTCACAACGCAGACTATTTTCGAATCATTGATCAACGGTAGCAGCTTTATCTGGGTTGTACCCGCCTTTGACGTCTGTATCGAAATAAAATCGGAGGACATGGCCAGTCTTTTTATTCTTCCGTAAGTTTCCCGGTCAACTGTTACTCCTGTCGTATCATCCGGATTGGATATCAACAGATCTTTTTGAGCCGCCTCCAGTCCAAAGATGATGTTTTCAGGCGCGGTAAGGAATATGCTTCCGATTTCCTGCGCCGATAGCGAAACTATACTCGCTACTGTAAAGATCATTGCGAGAATTGCTTTTTTCATTCTGTTTATCCGTTTACAGATATATATTGTTTGTCTTATTTCGTCCCCAAATATAGGAAAAACATTGCCACAATTATTAAAACAAGGTCAATAGCTTTCCCTTTTAAGTTTTTTTCATGGAAAAACAGTACTCCTCCTGCAAATGACGCCAATACACTGCCGCGTCTTACCATGGATACGATGGAAATCATGGCGTCAGGTCAACGCATAGAAGTAAACAAAGTCGGCAATAGTGAGGAATACGGATACGGAAACAATGCTCCACCTCCACCGGAACGGGGTTGTTTTTTTCCGCCCGGGATACCACAACGTAAAGAGAACGACCATCATCAGGATGCACTGGTATGTATTGAACCAGTACTGAACTGCCGTAGAGCTGAACCGTTGCATCAGGAACTTGTCGTACAACCCGCTTACAGCTCCGGCAACAGCGGCCAGTATCATAAAAAAGACCCATTTGTTCCTGTAAAAACTGATCCCTTCCTTTTTACCCGAAAAAGAGAGTAGAAAAAACGATATAACGGTTATTATTACCCCTGTCCATTGGTATAAATTCAACCGTTCGCCAAATATGAACAGCGCGCCCAGCAAAGTCATTACGGGACGTGTCGCATTAACCGGGCCTGTAATGGTCAGAGGCAGATGTTTTACGGCAAAGTACCCGAATATCCACGAAACAAGGACAATAATTGATTTCATGAAAATACATCCGTGCGCCTCCAAAGAAACAGACGGCACATAGCCTGTTGTCCCGGCCAAAGTATCCGGCGATATTTCAGATATCAGGACAAGAGGTAAAAGCAGCAGGGAACAAAACAAGGTATTAAAAAACAGGACTGGAATGACAGCATTGCCGTCAACCGATTTCTTTTTACATATATCATAGCATCCGAGAAAAAATGCCGAAACGAAAGCAAGCGTCAGCCACATGTTTTTATTTTTAGCTGCATGACGTCTGCAGCAGCCGTTTTTTTGATTACATATTAATAATTGCCACAAGCCGGTGGCCAATAACTATTTGCTTTTCTTCAATACATTATTCAGCCATGCGTACCCGATAATACCCGACGCCAGCGACGCCAGCAATATCATCAGTTTCGATTCGTTGATATAATGCATATTTCCTTTGAATGCCAGTAAAGTAATAAAGATAGACATCGTGAATCCTATACCGCCGAGCATGCCGGCTCCCAATAATGCTTTCCGGTCCACGCCTCTCGGAAGCGAGCAAAGGCCCGTTTTCACCGAGATAAAACCGAAGAGCGTTATGCCTAAAGGCTTGCCAACGATTAAACCTAAAAGGATACCCGTTGCAAACGGTTCGCCTATAGACTGATCCCAGTTGCCTTCTATTACCATGGCTGTATTTGCCAATGCGAATGCAGGTAATACGCCGAATGCCACAGGATAATGCAGGGCGTGCTGTATTCTGTTTGACAGGCATTTAACGTCGCCTCTTCTAAAAGGGACGGTTATAGCAAGAAGAACTCCCGCTATAGTTGCATGCACGCCCGAATGCAGCATGCAATACCACATAACGACGCCCCCCGCGAGATACGGAATGATATTGGCAACATTGAATTTTTTATTCAAAACAAGCAACAATATAAACACACCCAATGCGACAAGCAGATAACCCCATGCCAGCGACGTCGTATAAAATATGGCAATAACAATAATTGCTCCCAAATCGTCTATCACGGCCAAAGCGGTCAAGAATACTTTCAGCGAGGTAGGCGCGCGGTTGCCTAGCAAAGAAAGAACGCCGAGTGCAAACGCGATATCCGTAGCCATGGGTATACCAAATCCGGCATGTGTTTCTGTCCCGAAGTTGATACATATATATATTGCCGCAGGAATCAACATCCCGCCCAATGCGCCCGAAACCGGCAACATTGCCCGCCTCGCATTCGACAACTCGCCTTCATGGATTTCCTGTATCAGTTCCAGCCCGACCAAAAGAAAGAAAACGGCCATCAATCCGTCATTTATCCATTCCGCAACAGTATGGCTGCCCGCACGAAATTCCCATACGCCGCAGTAATCTTCCCCTATACCTGAATTGGCCAATAATATGGAAATTAATGTACATACAATGAGTGTAAGCCCTCCCGACTTTTCACTTTCCATGAATCTTCGCAGCGTTCTTCCGCTCAAAAGGTTAGATATTCTCATCATTCTTAAATATATTGCCGTTATATTCTATTTCTTCCAAAAAGAGAGCATGCCCCGGCACGGAAGTTCCGGCCCTGCCTCTATCTTTAGCTTCTATTATGCGCCTGAAATCATTTACGTTTATTTTACCCTGTCCGGCCTCAAGCAACGTACCTGCGATGGAACGTACCATATTGCGCAGAAAGCGGTTGGCCTTGACGGTAAAAATATAGTCGTCGCCCCGCTTTTCCCATTCGGCAAGCATCACCGTACAGTTATTTGTTTTCACGCCGGTATGCAGTTTGCTGAAACTTGTGAAATCTTCATAATCGAACAATACCTTTGCGCAAGCATTCATCGCTTCCACATCCGGATTTCCGTATATCTTGTATTTCAAAGTATGCAAAAAAGGGTCTTTGGCGGTTGTAATATAATATCTGTATAACCTTGACGTGGCGTCGAAACGGGCATGGGCGTCCGCACATACTTCCACTATTTTTTGTATGGCTATATCTTTTGGCAACAAACGGTTCAGTCTATTGGCCAGCAATGACAAATCCAGGTTATCCTGTCCGGTATCGAAATGCGCTGTCATCATACGGGCATGTACTCCCGCATCGGTGCGTCCGGCTCCGACAATAGCCGTAGGCGCGCGCAAGAGGATAGACAAGGCTTTCTCCATTGTTTCCTGCACCGATACGCCGTTAGGCTGTACCTGCCATCCGCAATACTTTTCGCCATTGTACGATAAATATATGAAGTAGCGCATGTTTAGTATATTAACAATTTAATCGAGACGCCTGTCGAAAGTATCCGTATATCTTTCATATATCCCCTGTTAATTTGAAATTTCAGACACAAAGGTACAAAATGCCCGTTAAATTTGTGTTTTTATATCGCTATTATTGTTATTCGGATTATTCTGTTTAAAAGAAACTGTTCGGTCGATCCTGAATATACATATAATTACCTGTATATCAATAAAATAAGACTAAAACGTTTTGCCTGTGATCGCAGTATCTGCATCTTTAAGATATAAAAACCGGCAAATTATACAGGGAAAATTACCCGGAAAGAGTCAGCGTATTAACTGTCTTTAATGATACCGGCCGCAATGCGGGTAATAAAAATATATTTTATGCATCTCTTGTCCTGCCAAAAATCGGTATATTTGCAGGAAATAAAAATTAAACGGACATGAAGAAGATTTTTGGACTGTTGCTTGCAGGCTTTTTATTTACAACGGCTGACGCGCAGCATTTAGACCTCAGGGATATTACCTCCGGAAAGTATTATGCGCGCGGAGTGCGGCCTGTCACATCCTCTGCAGATGGAGAATCGTATTTCCAGGCCGACAAGGACAATAAAATGATTATCAGATATTCGTACAAGACAGGATTACCTGCCGATACGGTTTTCAATGTGGAAAAAGCCCGCGATTGCACTTTCGGTTCATTCCAGGGCTTCCTCATAAGCCCTGACGAAAAGCGTCTGATCGTATATAACGATTATGAACCCGTTTACCGACATTCTTTCAAGGCAAATTATTACTATTATGATGTACGCCGTAATCTGGTGCGTAAACTGACTGAAAACAAAGGAAAACAGTCCGCGCCCGTATTCTCTCGCGACGGACGTATGCTAGCCTATGTGATAGACAACAATATATGGCTGGCTAAATTCGACTACGATACCGAATCGCAGGTTACCAAAGACGGCGAGCTAAACAGGATTATCAATGGCGGCACAGACTGGGTATACGAAGAAGAGTTCGGTACCACCGGCCTGATGGACTTTTCAGCTGACGGGCGCTTGCTGGCGTTTGTCCGTTTCGATGAAACAGCCGTGCCTCGATATTCGATGCAGATGTATGGAAACCGCTTGTACCCGTCGCTGTCCACATTCAAATATCCGAAAGCCGGGGAACAAAATTCAAAAGTGACCTGCAACGTATTCGATGTAGACGCCAGAACTATCCGCAAAATGGACATCCCCGGGAATACGGAATACATACCTCGCATCGAGTTCTTGCCGACAGGCGACGAACTGGCTGTGATGACGCTCAATCGCGACCAGAACAAATTTGAAATGTTCTTTGCCAACGCGCGTTCCACCGTTTCACGTTCCATACTGAACGAAGTAAATGACCGTTATATAAATCCCGAATTTTTGAAAACGATCCGTTTCTTTGGCAATCAGTTCGTATATGTCAGCGAAAAGAGCGGTTATGCGCACATCTACCTGTATGACAATACCGGAGTCATGCAAAAACAGCTGACGTCCGGCAATTACGATGTGACCGGACTTTTGGCGGTCGACCCTGTTACAAAAACCGTATTTTATGAAGCCGCGGAAGAAAGCCCGTTGCAACGCGCCATCTACAAAGTAGATATCCTGAAAGGTATCAAAACAAATTTATCAGCCAAACAGGGTGCTAACGAAGCGGTATTCGGCAAAAACGGTAAATATTATATCAATAGTTACAGCAATATATCGACGCCTGTAATAACCACTGTACATGACGCCACAGGAAAAGAACTCCGCGTATTGGAAGATAACGCGGCGCTAAGGAATACACTGGCGTCGATGACTCTGCCCAAAAAGGAGTTTATTACGGTAAAATCGGCTGACGGCAGAGATTTGAATGCCTATGTAATGAAACCCGCCGACTTTAGCGCATCCCGCAAATATCCGCTGGTTATGGTGCAATACAGCGGGCCGGATTCCCAACTGGTGCGGGACCGCTACGGGATAGACTGGACAGATTATCTGACAACCCAAGGCTTTATTGTAGCTTGCGTGGACGGACGGGGCACGGGAGCCAGAGGCGAGGAATTCCGCAAATGCACCTACATGAATCTGGGCATTTATGAATCGGACGACCAGGTGGCCGCCGCCAAACACTTTGCCGCCTTGCCATATATAGACGGCAATAAAATGGCTATCTGGGGATGGAGCTACGGAGGTTATAATGTACTCATGAGTATGAGCCGCGGCTACGGCATATTCAAGGCGGGCGTGGCTATTGCCCCCGTTACAGACTGGCGCTTTTATGATTCGGTTTACACGGAGCGTTTTATGCGTACCCCTCAGCAAAACAATGCCGGCTACGAAGCCGCTTCGCCTGTCAATTTCGCCGGTAAACTGGAAGGAGACCTGTTATTGATACACGGTTCGGCCGATGATAACGTACATTTCCAGAATACGATGGATTATGCGGCCGCGCTGGTAAAAGCCAACAAGCAATTCGACATGTTTGTATTCACCGACAAAGACCATTCGATACGCGGGGCTGCCAACCGCGCTTATCTGTACGAAAAGGTGATCAAGTTCTTGAATGCAAAAATAAATATACCCGACAATTAATTTGAAACGCCGGTTCGGACGAACACACAGATTGGGCGAACACCAGATTCGCCCCCAGGCGCCGGTTTTTTGCGCCTTCTTTGCGGTTAAAACTTGACATGAGCGCTTGTGTATATTCCATGCGCAAAACCATGCCGTGTACGGTGTATAGTAAATTGAAACGGCTTTTCGAACTCGGATGCTTGTATTCAGGACAGATACTTTCATTCACTAAAATAATCGGTCAGTTACAGGATGCCGGTAACACCACTACGTTGGCAAATTACCTCAAACTGTTATCTGATTGCAGACTGCTGGGCGGATTAGAAAAATATGCAGGAAACGTAATTCGCCAACGATCGTCCAGTCCGAAGTTTCAGGTCTATAATAACGCATTACTAACATCACAAGACGACGAAACTTATTCAGCTGCCATTGTAAATCCAAAGCTGTGGGGCAGATTGGTTGAATCGTCTGTGGGCGCCCATCTGCTTAATCATTCGGTTTCCGAAAGATATAATCTCTACTATTGGCGAGAAGGTAATAACGAAGTCGATTTTATTCTTGAAAAAGGAGATAAAGTGATCGGGCTGGAAGTAAAAAGCGGCGCCAGTGCGGATAATACAGGGATGGGGATATTTAACGAGAAATTTCATCCCAATAAAATGCTACTGGTTGGCACAAGGGGAATTCCTTATGAGGAGTTTTTGAAAATTAATCCGAAAGAGCTTTTTTAATGGACAATAGATAATATGTAACAAACGAATTTGCCAAGAACCCGGCCATAATTCTATCAACAATAAACGAGGTTCTTTACCATATACCTTCTGTGCGTAAAACCATGCCGTGCGCGGTATATATGCTTTATTTTCAATGAAGTAATGAGGTTGGGAGGCTATATGATATTCCATTGCTACCGAGGTTGTTTTGTTTATTGGAATTAGGTAAAAATGAGGTTTTTTTACCATATATCTTCCATGCACAATTCAATTCAAATTGTCGTTTTAACACAAAGGACACAAAGTGTATCACAAAGGGCACAAAGAATTTCCTTGAAAACAAGGAAGAACGCCACGCCGCAAAATGGTAAAAAACCTCGTTTCCACCTGATTTCCTTGACAAAACAACCTCTGCAAAGGAACATCTTATTTGTATCATGGCGGATTTTGGAGTACAAAGACCTCATTTTCACCTCATTTTTTTTAACAAAACAACCTCGGTAGCCAAATGAGTTACCAACCAACACCAACACCTCATTACCATTGATTTTTAACTCTTTCATTATCAATCGCTTCCATGTACAAAACCATGCCGCACACGGTGTAACAAGGCACGGGCGGGCGTAATTCCCGGACAACTGCGAATATATCACAAAGGACACAAAGCGTATCACAAAGGGCACAAAGAATTTCCTTGAAAACAAGGAAGAACGCCACGCCGCAAAATGGTAAAAAACCTCGTTTCCACCTGATTCTTCATTCTTAATTTTTCATTTTTTTTCTCCATTCCCATTCTTCATTCTTAATTCTTCATTCTTAATTCTTCATTCTTAATTTTTTTTTCTTAATTCTTAATTCTTCATTCTTCATTCTTAATTTCAGGTTGCCGTTGTTGTTGCGGTTCCCGGAAAAATCTTAACAGCGGCGGGAGGCGCCGCCCCAGCTTCCTGCCAGTCCGACAGCTGATTCAAAAGAGAATCCGCATATTTGCAAATGGCTGCATGCTGTTTTATATCAATCCGTCCCGTTTCCAGAAAGCGTCCAGCCTGGGTCTTTAGCGTCTTTACATGCCCGAGAGACTGAAC